>JACROO010000095.1 GCA_016214355.1 Nitrospirota bacterium
TGGTTTATATTCCTTCCAATATTCTCTTAATGTCTTTAAAGTAGTTTCAGATAGTAATGTGTATCTATCTTTTCTGCCTTTTGAACCTTTGAGAAAAAACGAGCATCCTTTTACTGTCAATGTCTTCTGATTTTAGTTTTACTACCTCACCAACCCTCAATCCAGCAGAATATACGAGCATCAAAATTGCCTTATGTTTTAAATTATCCACTGAATTGAGGATTTTTGCAACTTCTTCTTTGCTCAAGACAACTGAAAGTTTTTTATCTTTTCCTGGTCTTTTTACTTCATACACAAACCTTTTCTTTAGCATGCTTCCATAATAGAATTTGAGGGCATTGATAGCCTGATTAAGCGTAGAAGTCGCAGCCTGCCTTTTTTCAGCAAGGTGAAGCAGATAATCTTTTATGTCAGCATCATTAATCTCAGATGGTTTTTTGTTTACGAGGTTGAGGAAATCTTTGTTGTAATAGATGTAACCTTTGACGGTTTTGTAGCTGTATTTTCTTGAGAGGAGTTCACGGCGGAGGTCTTGAAAATCGTGAAGAGATTGCTTCTGGACTTTGTCCCTCGCAATGACAGGAGACGGGGACAGTCCCGATTCTACGACTCCGCTTCGCTCCGTCCGTAAATCTGGGACAGTCCCCAGAGATTGCTTCGTCGCCCCGATTTTATCGGGACCCCTCGCAATGACAGGGGTGGTAATTTCGGCTTGTAGGGCAGGGTCTATATGAACTTTTTCACCTTCAAAAACCTTTAAAATCTTCTTTAATGTCCCATTAGTATTTGAAAAGCTCCAGTATTTATTGTCCTTGTGCCACTTTCTGCCACTAATGGTTCTAATCTTTTCAACAAGCTGAGGGTCATAAGAAAATGAGACCGTTATGTTACCAGAAATATCCTTACTGAGTGTTACTACCCCATTTGTTTCCCCTTTTGGAAAGATAGGAATTGAGGCTTAATTATTGCTTAAAATCCTTATTGATGTCAAGGTGATGTATAAGTCAGCGTCATCGGATATTTAAACTGTAATTAAAATTCTAAGATATGATAAAATACTATGCTTTATAGCCTGTTATAACAGCCGTAAAGAGGCAGGAGAGACATACAGATGCGTTTTTCAAGGATGTTTATCCCCACACTGAGGGAGACCCCTGCTGAGGCAGAGGCGGTAAGCCATATACTTATGCTGAGGGGGGGATTTGTAAGACAGCTTGCAGCAGGGCTGTATATTTACCTTCCGCTTGGATGGAGGGTGATTAACCGCATAAATAAAATTATAAAAGAGGAAATGGAGGCAATAGGTGCTCAGGAAATCTCCATGCCTGTGCTTCATCCTGCTGAGGTATGGCAGCAGACAGGCAGGTGGTTTGATATAAAAGAGGAGATGTTCAGGCTCAGGGACAGGTGCGGAAGAGACATGTGCCTCGGCATGACGCATGAAGAGATAATTACATGGCTTGCGTCAACGGAAATCCGCTCTTACAGGGATCTGCCCCAGGTGTGGTACCAGTTACAGACAAAGTTAAGGGATGAGGCAAGACCCAAAAGCGGCGTTTTAAGGACGCGGGAGTTTTTAATGAAGGACAGCTACAGTTTTGATAAGGATGAGGCAGGGCTTGAGGAGAACTATCAAAGGCACGCAAATGCTTATCATAGAATATTCAGCAGGTGCGGGCTTAAATTCTATCAGGTTGAAAGCGACCCCGGAATGATGGGGGGTGCGGCTGCCCATGAATTTATGGCTCCGAGTTCTGTAGGAGAAGACGAGATTGTCCTATGCGGTAAATGCGGCTATTCGGCAAACAGGGAGATTGAGAAAGGCGATAAATGCCCTAAGTGCGGGGCATCATTGAAAGCCGAGAAGGCAATTGAAATAGGCAATATCTTTAAACTCGGGACGAAATATTCCCTGCCGCTTAAGGCATTTTATCTTGATGAAAAAGGAAATGAAAAGCCGGTAGTAATGGGAAGCTACGGCATAGGACCGGCAAGGATTGCAGCAGCGGCTATTGAACAGAATAATGACAAGGACGGAATAATCTGGCACCGGGGCATTGCACCGTTTGATGTTGAGATTTTACCGCTTAACATGAACAATGCAGAGATTATGCGTATTGCAGAGTCATTGTACAGCAGGGCAGGGGAAGAAGGCTTTGAGGTGCTTATGGATGACAGGAATGTAAGCCCCGGCATTAAGTTTAAAGATGCAGACCTTATAGGGATTCCCTATCAGATAATTATTGGAGAGAAAAATCTGAAGGAAGGCGTTGTTGAGTTTAAATCAAGAAAGACAAGGGAAGTAAAGAGGCTTAAGCCTGAAGAGGCAGCAGAAAAAATAAAAATAGAGTGCGGAGGATAAAGTTATTGTGAGAACTGCGATTGGTATTGATGTCGGCGGTACAAAAATAAAGGCAGTATGCGCCTCGGAGAAAGGGGAGGTGCTGAAAAGGGTTGCAGAACTGACCCCTTCAAATAATGTTAATGAGAAACTGGTGTCTATTTTAAAAGGGCTTGTAAGCCCTGACGTGACGGGTATTTGTTTTGGTGTTGCCGGCGTAATAGACAGGAAAAGGGGAGTTGTCCTTGAATCTCCTAACATCCCCGGTATCAATAATATGCCGATCAAAGAAATCTTTGAAAAAGAATTTTCCCTGCCTGTTATAGTTGAAAATGATGCCAATGCTTACGCATACGGTGAAAAATGGGTTGGGACGGGGAAGGGTTTTGAGAATTTTGTTGCCATAACATTGGGCACAGGTCTGGGCAGCGGATTAATATACAAAGGACGGCTTTTTCAAGGCGCGATGGAGGCAGGGCACATGGTTGTTGAACCTCATGGACGCTTCTGCACATGCGGCAGTTTCGGATGCCTTGAATCGTATGTATCAGGAAGGGCTGTTGTTGACAGGGCTGTTACATTGTTGGAGGAAGGTGCAAACAGCATGTTAAGGGAATACCAGAACGGTAATTTCTATAAGATAACGCCGGAAGTTATATATAAAAGCGCCTTTGACGGCGATACGCTGAGCAGGGATATCTTTAGGGAGGCAGGGACATATCTGGGTATCGGCATTGCCAACCTGATAAATCTTTTCAGTCCTGAGGCAGTAATCCTCGGCGGAGGACTTATAGGCGCATGGGATTTGTTTATTGAGGAACTAAAGACAGAGGTTTCTAAGAGGGCACTTGAACCGTTAGCTGAAAATGTTGAGATATTAAAAACTACTTTCTATGAAGACGGCGGCTCAATAGGCGCCGCAGGATTGGTATTCCATCTGGCAGGTGAGAAGTAAGAAGTGAGAGTTTGATATGGCAGTAAGCAATATAAGAAACTTTTCTATCATAGCCCATATAGACCACGGTAAATCCACATTGGCTGACAGGATTCTGGAGCTTACCGGCGCCCTTTCTAAACGCGAAATGACAGAGCAGGTGCTTGACTCTATGGAACTTGAAAGGGAGAGGGGCATAACAATCAAAGCGCATGCAGTAAGATTGAATTACACTGCGTTGGACGGGCAGGAATATATTTTAGACCTGATTGATACACCGGGTCACGTGGATTTTTCCTATGAGGTCTCACGGAGTCTTGCCTCCTGCGAGGGTGCAGTCCTTGTCGTTGATGCAACACAGGGGGTAGAGGCTCAAACCCTTGCCAATGCATATCTTGCAGGCTCTAATAATCTTGAGATAATCCCTGTAATCAATAAGATTGACCTTCCAAACGCCGAGCCTGAGAAGGTCAGGGCGCAGATAGAAGAATCCATTGGTATTGACTGCACTGATGTTGTTTTTGCCTCTGCAAAGGAAGGCATAGGGATTAGAGAAGTTCTTGAGGCGGTTGTCAAAAGGGTGCCTCCCCCAAAGGGCGATAAAGCCAACCCGTTAAAGGCGCTGATTTTTGATTCGTGGTTTGACAACTATAAAGGGGTGATTGTCCTTGTGAGGGTTTTTGACGGAGAGGTAAGGCAGGGGACAAAGATTATGCTTATGAGTACAAATAAGGTTTATGAAGTAGGCGAGGTAGGTGTTTTTTTGCCAGACATGAAGCCTATTGAAAGCCTTAAGGCAGGAGAGGTTGGTTATATTATTGCCGGAATAAAAAACATTTCTGATACAAAGATTGGCGATACCGTTACCGGTGCTGAAAACCCTGCTTCTGAGCCCTGTCCCGGGTATATGGAAGTAAAACCAATGGTCTTCTCAGGTCTTTATCCTGCAGACGCAACTCAATATGAAGATTTAAAAGACGCTCTGGACAAATTGAGGCTCAATGACTCATCTTTCAGCTTTGAACCTGAGACATCTCTTGCGCTTGGATTTGGTTTCAGGTGCGGATTCCTTGGGCTGCTGCATATGGAGATAATAAAAGAAAGGCTTGAAAGGGAATTCGGGCTTACGCTTGTTAACACGGCGCCCACGGTAATTTACAGGGTTACAAACATAGGCGGGGAGGCAATATACATTGACAGCCCTGCAAAACTGCCTAACAAATGTGAAAAGGTTGAAGAGCCATTTGTAAAGGCGATTATTTTTGTGCCTGAGAAATATGTGGGGCAGATTCTCGGGTTATGCCAGGAAAAAAGGGGCGTGCAGAGAGAGTTCAGTTATTTCGGGAAAGACAGGATTATTTTGACATATGAACTGCCCCTGAATGAAATTTTGTGGGACTTTTATGATAAACTAAAATCGTTTTCAAGCGGTTATGCATCAATGGATTATGAATTTATCGACTACAGGGAGGCAGACCTTGTTAAGCTGGATTTGCTTTTAAACGGAGAGCCTGTTGATGCCCTTTCACTGATTGTTCACAGGGAACGGGCATACCATAAGGGCAGGCAGCTTGAGAAGGCAAACGCAGGATGAAGCAAGTTGGAAGTGTTGAGATTCCGCAGGAGGCTTTTCTTACGGTTCTTAAGGTAAAATAAATTAACCCGGAGGTTACATAAAATTGGCAAAGCAAAAATCAAAACTTAGAGAATACATAGAGGCTATTTTAACAGCCTTAGTCCTTGCGCTTTTAATAAGGGCAGTTGTGATACAGGCTTTTAAGATTCCGTCAGGCTCAATGATACCCACCCTCAGCATCGGAGACCATATTCTTGTGAACAAGTTTATCTATGGGACTAAGATCCCTTTTGTGGACAAGAGGATTCTTACTGTGCGGGAAACTAAGAGGGGGGATATCATAGTCTTCTCTTTCCCTAAAAACGGTGAGGAGTGCGAAAGTTTTTTTAAGAACCTTGCAAGTAAGGCAAAAAACATATGGGACAATAAAAGCTTCTCCTATCTTTTAAAGGATGACTGTAAAGATTTCATAAAAAGGGTAATTGGCACCGGGGGAGATAAGATTGAGATAAAAAATAAGACTGTATATGTTAACGGGACCACCCTTGATGAACCGTTTACAATACACAGCCAGGAACCATGCCCTGATATGGGACCTTACATTGTCCCTAAGGGGAAGTTTTTTGTTATGGGAGACAATCGGGACCAGAGTTATGACAGCCGCTTCTGGGGTTATGTAGATATGGATAAAATAAAAGGCAAGGCAATAATAATTTACTGGTCATGGGACAGCAGGGAGCAGAGTGCATTTAAAAGGGTAAAATGGGGCAGGATAGGCAAGCTTGTACAATAAAAGAGTTAAAAGTTGAGAGGTAGAGGGGGCAGTGATAAAGATAATTTTTTATCTGCTGGTTCTTGCCTTGCTGATTTATTCGGGAATTCAGTTTGCGGTGCCGTTTTATCATTACGAGGCATTTAAAAGCGACCTTAGTGCGACTGTTAGGGTAAGCGTAAATACGCCGCCTGAGGAGTTTAGGGATCAGGTTATAAACCTTGCAGACCAGTATAAAATTCCTCTGAAGATGAGGAATATAAGTTTCAGTAAAAACGGCAGGTATGTGGTGAAGGCTTCGTGGGAAGAGACGGTTAATATCTTTGATATGTATAAAAGAACTTTTAATTTTTATGTTGATACAAGTAACGGGGGTTAATAGCTGATGTTTACAGGGCTGATTGAGGATTTAGGGACAGTTATATCTGTCAGGAGGACAGGAAACGGCTCAAGGTTATGCCTTAAGCCTGATTCTGAAATGCAGTTGCAGACAGGCGAAAGTATATCGGTAAATGGCGTCTGCCTTACTGTCTCCGAACTGAGAACTGAGAACTTAGAAATCAGAACTCGGAACTTAAAACTCGGAAATCAGAACTCGGAACTCAAAACTCCGAACTCCCCGGCCTCGTCCCGACGCTTCGGGACGGGGCCGGCCGAACTCTATTTTGACGTATCCCCTGAAACTCTTAAGAGCACGAACCTTGGCGAACTAAAGATTAATGACAGAGTAAACATTGAAAGGGCTTTAAGACTCAGTGACAGGCTCGGAGGGCATATAGTGACAGGGCATGTTGACGGAGTGGGTTATATAAGGGGGAAAAAAAGAGAGGGCGAATATACATTTTATACATTTGAGCCGCCTGCCGGTGTTTTAAAATACCTTGTGAAAAAAGGCTCTATTGCGGTTGACGGCATAAGCCTGACCGTGGTAGATATTGCAGGAAATTCTTTCAGGACAGCTATTATCCCGCATACGCTTAATGTCACGAACCTTGGTTTTAAGGGTGTTGGCGATAAGGTGAATCTTGAGGCTGATATTATTGGGAAATATGTAGAGAAGTTTTTAGGAATCGGGGAAAAAGAATCAGGGCTTATGACGGCGTTGATGCAGGGAGGGTATATTAAATAAATCTCAAATTTCAAAATATTAACGATGGAGGCTCTTGCAAAAGTCTCAACCACAGAGGTCACAGAGGATATAAAAGAGAACACGGAGAATAAATTATCTTTTAAAATTAATAAGTTTATCTGTGCCCTCATTTTTAAAAACTCTGTGTTCTCTGTGGTTTAAATAGTTTTGCAAAAGGCTCCATAGTTAAAATTATAACAATTTTTCTCTGGTTTTTCCCTTGACTTATATTATCATGTTTTTTAAAATC
>JACROO010000166.1 GCA_016214355.1 Nitrospirota bacterium
GTGAAATTCCCGAGGTTTGCCTTTGAAAAATTTCCTGATGCAGACGCAGTCCTGACAACGCAGATGAAATCTGTCGGAGAGGTCATGTCAATCGGAAGGACATTTAAAGAGGCTTTGCAAAAAGCCGTCAGGAGTCTTGAAATAGAGAGTTATGGTTTTGAATCATTGAAAGCAGACATTGATGAGACAAGGGCAAAACTTAAGATTCCCAATTGTGAACGCGTCTGGTATATTGCACATGCCTTTAGGATTGGAGTGACTGCAGATGAAATATACGAATTAACGGGGATTGACCCGTGGTTTCTCCATAACATCAGGCAGATTGTTGAGATGGAAGAAGAAATAAAGGGGTCAAGGATTCAAGGGGTCAAGGATTCAAGTAAAAAAATAATTCCTTCACTCGAACCCTCGAATCCTCGAACCCTCGAATCCTTGCTGCGTAAGGCTAAGGAATATGGTTTCTCGGACATGAAGCTTGCAATGCTTCTTGGTGTGGATGAAAAGGCGATAAGAGAGCAGAGAAGGAGCAATCATATAAAGCCTGTTTACAAAATAGTTGATACCTGCGCTGCTGAGTTCAAGGCATACACGCCGTATATGTATTCAACGTATGAAAGACCGTTTTATACAGTTGACAGTTCACAGTTGACAGTTCACAGTTCTGAGTGTGAAGCTAATCCGACAACATGCAAAAAAGTTGTCATTCTCGGCTCGGGTCCAAACAGGATAGGTCAGGGGATTGAATTTGACTACTGCTGCGTTCATGCCGTCTTTGCATTAAGAGAGCTTGGTTGCGAGACAATAATGGTCAACTGCAACCCCGAAACCGTAAGCACTGATTATGATACATCAGACAGGCTTTATTTTGAGCCGCTTACCCTTGAAGATGTCTTAAGCATAATTGATGTGGAAAGACCTGAGGGCGTCATACTCCAGTTTGGAGGACAGACACCGTTAAAACTTGCAGTGCTGCTTGCCCATGAAGGGGTAAGGATTCTTGGCACGTCTCCTGACTCAATAGACAGGGCAGAGGACAGAAAGCGGTTTAAGGCACTGCTGCATAAATTGGATTTAAAACAGCCTGAGAGTGACACTGCAATGTCTGTGGATGATGCAATTACTGCCGCAAAAAAAATCGGCTACCCCGTAATGGTCAGGCCCTCTTATGTATTAGGCGGAAGGGCGATGGAGATTGTCTATGACGAAAAAAGCCTGAGAGATTATATGAAGAGGGCTGTGAAGGCTTCGCCTGAACATCCTGTTCTTGTTGATAAATACCTTGAAGATGCCATTGAAATTGATGTTGATGCCATTTCAGACGGCAATGATGTGATTGTCGGCGGTCTTATGCAGCACATAGAAGAGGCAGGAGTACATTCCGGCGACTCGGCGTGTTCCCTGCCGCCTTACTTGCTTTCACATGAAATAGTAAATGAGATAAAAATTCAGACAAAGGCGATTGCAAAAGAGCTCAATGTTATAGGACTTATGAATATTCAATATGCTGTAAAGGAAAATAATATATATGTCCTTGAGGTTAATCCCCGTGCATCACGCACAATCCCGTTTGTGAGCAAGGCAATAGGGATCCCGCTTGCAAAGCTGGCTGCCAAGGTTATGCTTGGCCGCTCTTTAAGAGAATTAGGCATTACTTCGGAAAAAGAGATACCCCATATTGCCGTAAAAGAAGCGGTTTTCCCGTTTGACAGATTTATGGGAGTGGATACCATACTGGGTCCTGAGATGAAATCCACAGGCGAGGTGATGGGGATTGATGAGAACTTTGGCGGGGCATACTCAAAAGCCCAGACATCTGCAAACAACACAATACCTTTAAGCGGAAAGATATTTATAAGTGTGAAGGATAAGGATAAGCCTGCGCTGAAACCGATAGTGAGTAAACTCTTGTCTCTGGGTTTTTCAGTAATCGCAACCAAGGGGACAGCCGCTTATCTTAAAGAGCATGGACTAATTGTTGAATCGGTAAATAAGGTTGCAGAAGGAAGGCCGAATATAGTTGATTTGATAAAGAACAGGGAAATACATTTTGTCATAAATACTGTTACAGGTGCAAAGGCTCAGAAGGATTCGTTTTCAATAAGAGAAAGTGTGCTTCAGTACAAGATTCCCTATACCACGACTATTGCAGGCGCCGAGGCAGCAGTTAATGCAATGGATGTAACGCTTAAAAAACAACTCAGCATAAAGTCGTTACAGGAATATCATAAGACAGTGAATAGTGAACAGTGAATAGTTAACGGCAAAGAAAAGATTTAAAACAAACATCACGTTGACTTTACCCCGTTAGAAAGCCTCAACTTTTAGTCGGGGTAAAAATATTATAGTGGGACATTAACCCCACCCGAACTTTCTAACGGGGTTTACTTTATTCAGGGCGATTGTTAAAATTTATATATGCAGAAGGTTCCTATAACTCCGCAGGGGTACCGGAAACTTCAGGAAGAGTTTGAGAGGCTTCTGAAGGTAGAAAGGCCGCACAACATAAAAGCCATTGCCGAGGCAAAGGCACACGGTGATTTGTCTGAAAATGCCGAGTACCATGCTGCAATGGAAAGGCAGTCTTTTATTGAAGGCAGGATTCAGGAGCTTCAGACAAAACTTGCCCTTGCCCATGTCATAGACCCCTCAAAGATATCTCAGGATAAGGCAGCTTTTGGCGCTACGGTAAAGGTTCTGGATTCAGTGACCGGCGAGGAGAAGAGTTTTATGCTTGTTGGACCTGATGAAGCTGACGCTAAAAACGGTAAAATTTCCATAAGCTCTCCTGTGGGGAAATCACTTATCGGAAAGCTGGCAGGTGATACAGTGACGATACAGGCGCCTGCAAAAACCATAGAATATGAAATCTTAGAGATAATATTTGAGTAAGCTATTTCAGACAGTAACAAGAGAAAATAAAAAATTTTCGGAAAATCATTACATCCTTACACTGCATCCTTCAGAAAAAATCACTGAGCCAAAGCCCTGACAGTTCTTTATGCTCTCTGTTGATAGATGTCTTGACCCGCTGTTAAAGCGTCCGTTCAGTCTGTTCAGAAAGTCCGGGAGTGATTTCCAGATACTCTACAGGGTTGCAGGAAGGGGAACTGCCATACTGAAAGACAAAAAGGCAGGAGATATTATCAAGGTTTTGGGACCTTTAGGAAATGGTTTCCCGAAATTAAAATCAAAAATAAGCCCGATACTTGTAGCAGGCGGGCTCGGAGTTGCGCCGCTGTTTTCCCTTGCAGAACGTCTTGCAGATAAAAACCCCATCTTTTTTCTCGGTGCAAGAAATAAGAAAGAACTTCTTTGCACTGCAGAGCTTAAATCCATAGGCATAAAATCTGTCATTGCTACAGATGACGGCTCGGCAGGGGAAAAGGGCACTGTTGTTAGTCTCTTAAATAAATTTTTGACTTCCTGTTGTTTGCGTCTTATTTCCTCTTGTTTGGTATACGCTTGTGGACCAAGACCAATGCTGAGTGAGCTGTCATCTCTGGCAAAAAAATTTAAAATAAATGCCTATGCAGCCTTTGAGGAAAATATGGCGTGCGGCATCGGGGCATGCCTTGGCTGTGCGGTAAAGACGGTTAACGGTTATAAGCGTGTCTGCAAGGAAGGACCGGTGTTTTCACTGGATGAGATTATCTGGTAAGGTTGAATACCCTTTCGTAATTTGCCATTACGGTTTTAACATCAAACTTTAATACTGTTTTTTTCGCCGCCGAACCCATAGAGGCAGATAAATCCGGATTAGCAATGGCTTTAAGAATTGCCTCTGATAGTTTTTCCTCATCCTCTACAGGAACCAGCAGCCCGTTTACAGAATCAGTAATGACCTCTTCCGGACCGGACTGGCAGCGGGTTGCAACGACGGCGGCACCGCATGCCATTGCCTCAATCATGACATTTGGGAATCCTTCCCATCTTGAGGGTAATACAAAAACATCGCAGTGAGACATAAACGTGTAGGGGTTTTTTTGAAAACCTGCAAAATCCACATTGTCTTTTATCTTTAATGTTTCTGACAATTTTAATAAGTCTTTTAACAAGGGACCCTCGCCGAGGATTATCAGCCTTGCAGGCGTTTTTTCAAGCACCAACTTGAATGCATTAAGCAGGATATCCTGCCCCTTCTGATGAATCAGGCGTCCTGCATTTACGAGCACAGGACATTCCTTTTCCTTCAGCCAGGGATGCTGCGGTTCTTCCCGGGCAAATCCCTGAATCTCTTTTATGTCGTGAGGATTATAGATAAC
>JACROO010000184.1 GCA_016214355.1 Nitrospirota bacterium
CATGGAAGAGGCTGTTAGAGACCTGAAACAAGACCCTGATATTCTATTAATTGACGCCCTTAATCTTTATGATATTAACATCCCGCAGAAATCCATTATCAAAGGGGAATCTGTAAGCGCCTCAATATCAGCAGCCTCTATTATCGCAAAGGTTGTCAGGGATGACATAATGCTCAGGTATCATGAAAAATACCCAATTTATAATTTTAAAGTTCATAAAGGATATGGTACAGAAGAACATGTAAGATTAATAAGCATACATGGCCCATGCCCTATTCACAGAAAGAGTTTTAGAAAGGTAATGGACCTACCACTACCATTTGAAATATGTGAAAAAGTAGAGGGTAGCAAGTAGCGAAATTTTTCTCTCTACCCTCTACTTTAGAAAAAAGTGTTTTACAAAATAGCCGCTGATATTATTGTCTTGATTCATTTTCTATGGATAGCATTTCTCATAGTTGGTGCGTTCCCGGGAAGGAAAAATAAATGGGTAAAAATTTTCCATATAGGAGGAATTGGTCTTGCTATTGTTATACAAGTTTTCGGCTGGTATTGCACACTCACACATCTTGAAATCTGGTTAAGGCGGATGCATAACCCTTCATTATCTTATGAAGGCTCATTCATAATATATTATGTAGAAAAACTCGTCTATTTTAACCTCTCACCAGAGATAATCTTTAGCATGACCATTGGGCTTTTACTCCTCTCTGCATGGCTTTATATTTTTAAATTCAAGAATTGACTTAATCGCCAAATCCCTTTATATTTCAAATATGAGGTCTTCCATAAAAACCGTAGATTTTCTAATAATTGGTGGAGGTGTTGCAGGGCTGAGGGCAGCAATAGAGGTTGCACCAGTTGGGAGTGTCATTGTCCTTACAAAGGACATGCCTGCAGAGAGCAGCACTGGATATGCACAGGGAGGGATTGCAGTTGCACTTAGCGATGAAGACAAGGTAGGCATTCATTATGAAGACACTATAAAGGCAGGAGATGGATTGTGTAATAAGGATGCTGTCAAGGTATTAGTTGAAGAGGGACCAGAACTAATACTTGAGCTTATCTCATGGGGTGCTGAGTTTGATAAAGAGGGTAGTAAACTCGCATTTACCCAAGAGGCAGCGCATTCCCGCAGAAGAATCCTACATGCCCAAGGAGACTCCACGGGATGGGAGCTTGAACGTGTGCTTATTAATAAAGTGCGCACTTTTAAAAGTGTTTCAAGGTATGATTTTGCATTTACTGTTGATTTAATTATAAAAGACGATAGATGCGCAGGAGCCATTATTTTAAGAGATAGAAAAGCCATCCATATTTATGCAAAGGCTACTATACTTGCCACAGGAGGCGCTGGACAGCTTTATTCAAGGACTACAAACCCTGCTGTCACAACAGGTGATGGAATGGCAATTGCTTACAGAGCAGGTGCGGTGCTTCAGGACATGGAGTTTATACAATTCCATCCGACAACGCTTTATTCTCCTTCTGCTCCTCAGTTTCTCCTTAGTGAGGCAATGAGGGGAGAGGGTGCAATATTAAAAAATATCCATGGAGAGAGGTTTATGCCGCGGTATCATACCCTTGCTGAACTTGCACCAAGGGATATAGTATCAAGGGCGATTATCTCTGAGATGGTAAGAACAAATGCAAAACATGTTTACTTAGACCTTACGCATCTTGATAAGAATTTTGTTAAAGGACGATTTCCAAGGATCTATTCAACATGCCTTCAGTTTGACATAGACATAACAGAAGACCTTATCCCTGTCTCTCCTGCAGCGCATTATGTAATGGGAGGAGTTAAAACCAATCTAAAAGGTGAGACAGACATAAAAGGTCTTTTTGCAACAGGCGAAGTTGCATGCACAGGGGTTCATGGTGCAAACCGCCTTGCCTCAAACAGCCTCCTTGAAGGGCTTGTATATGGGGCAAGGGCAGGAATGTCAGCAGGGGAGTATATGAACAAGGGGCAGGAGAGGATACAGGATACACGATTCAGGATTCAAGATAAAATAAATCGTGCATCGTGCATCATGGATCGTGCATCTCTATTACATGCGCCTTCATTTGATACAGTGAAGATAAAAAGCACCTTGAGACGTTTGATGTGGGAGAAGGTTGGCATTATAAGATGCAAGGAGTCTTTAAATGCAGCAAGGGAATGGTTAAGAAAATGGGATTCTATCCTTAAGGCAGATTTCACAAGCAGAGAAAGGCTTGAGCTAAAAAATATGCTGACAGTTGCTAACTTAATTGTGGACTCAGCCCTCCTTAGAGAAGGAAGCATTGGAGCCCATTATCGTTCTGACTTTAAAGAAAGAGGAGAAAACTGGCAGAGGCATGTTATATCTCAGAAAGAAAAAGGCTTACAGCGGGCTGATGCGTAGGGTAAAGATAATCTGCACAATAGATCCTTCAAACTTTATATATTATATAATAATCTTTGCCTAAAGGTTCCATAGCTCATATCGCTACTATGAGCTATGAGCATCTATGATTATAGAATAAGATTTTTTTATTTGACGAGGGGATGTTAGATTTAGTAATTTACTATAATCTGTTGATAAAATTCTTTTCGGTTCAATTTTAGACAAACAAACTTCTCTTAGAGGTAAATAAGCAACAAGGAGGGAAAAATGAAGAAAAAGTATGAAACGCCGTTATTAGACGAGCTTGAGAAGGGACCGTGGCCAAGCTTTGTAACAGAGATGAAGAAAGATGCGCAAAAGAGTGATATTGCTAATGATGGATTGGGTCAGCTTGAGAAGTCTTTCAGGACCAAGCGCGGTTACTGGAAACATGGTGGCATTGTTGGAGTTCTTGGCTATGGTGGCGGAGTCATTGGTAGATATTCTTCTTTACCTGAGGAATTTCCTGGGGTAGCACATAACCACACCGTAAGGATAAACCAACCCAGCGGCTGGTTCTATACAACAAAGGCATTAAGGGAAATCTGTGATATCTGGGACAAGTACGGAAGCGGTCTTACAAACCTTCATGGTTCAACAGGTGATCTGGTCCTTCTTGGTACAAGGACAGAAAACCTTGAGGCAATATTCGCCGAGTATTCATCGCGCGGATGGGATCTCGGTGGTTCAGGCTCTGCAATGAGGACTCCAAGCTGCTGCGTGGGTCCTGCCCGCTGTGAATGGGCAAACATAGACACTCTTGACATTACATATGTGCTTACACAGGAATTTCAGGACGAGCTGCACAGGCCTGCATTCCCTTATAAATTCAAGATAAAGACCGCAGGCTGTGCTGTTGACTGCGTTGCAGCAATTGCACGTGCAGACCTGTCCATTATTGGGACATGGAAGGGCAGGATACAGATTGACCAGAATGAAGTCCAGAACTATGCCAAAAAAGGCATGAACATAAATGCAGAGATTGTCAATATGTGCCCAACACAGTGTATTAGTTATGATGGTAAGACACTCAAGATTGACGATGTTGAGTGCAGCAGGTGTATGCACTGTATTGCCAAGATGACGAAGGCGCTAAGACCTACCGGTGAAAAGGGCGCTACCATCCTTGTAGGAAGCAAGGCGCCAATTGTTGTTGGCTCTTTACTTTCATGGGTTATTGTGCCATTTATTAAGGCTGAGCCGCCATACACGGAATTAAAAGCATTAATCCACAAGATAATTGAGTGGTGGGACGAAAATGCCAAGCCGAGAGAAAGAATCGGTGAGGTCATTGAGATAAAAGGTATGAGGTCATTCCTTGAATATATAGGCGTGCCGCCTCATCCGTCACAGGTCAAGTTCCCGAGAAAAGACCCGTTCATCTTCTTTAAGGATGAGGATTTTGAGAAAGTTTATAAAAAAGGTAAGTATTAAAAATAATAAGGAGGATAAGTAAATGGCATTACCACAAAGGAAAACAGATATAGGACCACCAAACTATGAACAGTTTTTGCCGCCTGTAATTAAGAAGAATTATGGTAAATGGAAATACCATGAAGAGCTAAACGGCGGGACAATGGTGCATGTTGCAGAAAGCGGAGATAAATTATGGACAGTAAGGGTTGCGTCTCCAAGAATTTTAAGCACTGATACAATTCGTGAAATAAGTGACATCGCTGATAAATACTGCGA
>JACROO010000182.1 GCA_016214355.1 Nitrospirota bacterium
ACGCGTTTGGTCCTGTTATTTGCATGACTTACATTGTTTCCGCTTATGTTCTTTTTCCCGCAAACCGAGCAAACTGCCATTTTGAAATAACCTCCTTACTCAAAAATTAAAAACTGAGAAATGAGAACTGATAAGTAAGAACTAAGAAGTTAAAGATACCAGTTGTTTGGTTCCCAGTTCTCACTTCCCACTTCTAAGTTGCTCCTGTTTTGAAAGATTGCAAAAGAGCAATGTTTATGATAACATTTAAAGCACAAAGTTACAACCCGAAGAACTTCCCAGACAATAACCTGCGGATACAATTCTTCTGGAAGGGGACACAGTTGAACAAAATAAGGATTTACGAATTAGCAAAAAAATTACATGTTGCCAGCAAGGAAATCATCTCCGAGCTTGCTAAACTCGGTGTTGAGGCCAAGAGCCATTCTTCGGGCATAGAAGATAATGCTGCCAAAAAACTAACAGGAATTTTTACAAAAAAGACTCAGGCAGCAGCGGCTCCTGCTGCTAAAACAAAAGAGAAAGCCCCTAAACACCTCCCAAAAAAGGAGAAAGAGGCAAAACCTGCCGAGGTCAAAAAAGAACAGCTACCGGAAAAAATACAGCAGAAGGTTAAATCCCCATTAAAAAAGGCTGCTCCGGTTAAAGAAGCTGAAGAAAAAATTGTAGAAGAACCTACGTCCTCTGTCGCCTCAACGCCAAATGCCGAACCTGAAAGCCCTGTCGCAGTTGAAGAAGAAGAAGACATTAAAGTTCCTGACAGGTTCCGCAAGGCTGTGGAGGTTGAAAGATTTACAAAATTCAAAGGCAAACCCGGTATGCAGAAGGCGTTTGACACAATAAAACGGGTAGATTTTGTAAAAAAATTCCACGAGTTAGGTACTGCTTATAAAAAAACCGATAAAAAAATGCAGCCCCAGACGGCAGAAACAAAAGGAGTAATTCTTCCGACTCAGCCAAGGAAGCGCGTCCTGAAATTTCAAGAAGGCACTACAGTAAAGGAATTTGCAGAGCTTATCGGCCAGAAGCTTGCAGAGGTAATTAAAAAATTTATGGAACTCGGCTATATGCCAACCATAAATCAGCCTGTAGATTTAGATGCAGCACAGATTCTTGCAGAGGCATTCGGCTTAAAGATTGAGACAGTACACATTGAAGATGAGGAGGCAATTTTAGAAGAGGAAGTAGATGCCTCAAGGCTTAAGCCCCGGTCGCCTATTGTGACCATCATGGGGCATGTTGACCACGGAAAAACCTCGCTTCTTGACGCAATAAGGCAGACAAAAATTACTGAGATGGAGGCAGGAGGGATAACCCAGCACATCGGCGCTTACAAAGTAAAATTAAAGGACAGGGAAATAGTCTTTCTGGATACACCGGGTCATGAGGCATTTACGATGATGCGGGCAAGAGGTGCAAGGGTTACGGATATAGTTGTGCTTGTGGTGGCTGCCGATGACGGTGTTATGCCGCAGACCATTGAGGCTATTGACCATGCAAAGGCTGCAAATGTGCCGATTGTTGTAGCAATAAACAAAATTGATAAACCTGAAGCCAATGTGGCAAAAGTTAGGAATGAACTCGCTAACCATGGCATAGTCTCGGAAGACTGGGGAGGACAGAATATATTTGTTGAGGTCTCTGCAAAACAGAAAAAAGGCATAGAACATCTGCTTGAGATGATTTTGCTTCAGTCTGAAGTAATGGAACTGAAGGCAGATTACCAGAGACACGCAAAAGGCACAATAATAGAAGCTAAACTTGATAAAGGCAGAGGCCCCGTTGCCACGGTGATTGTCAATTCCGGGACACTTAAGGTCGGAGATATATTTCTCGCCGGAACACTTACTGGCAGAGTTCGCGCACTTGTTGATGACAGCGGTCAAAGGGTTGAAACAGCAGGACCCTCATCACCCATAGAAGTCATAGGTTTCCCTGACATCCCGCAGGCAGGCGACATATTCATTGTCACGGATGATGAAAGAAAGGCAAGGCAAATAGCCCTGAACAGGTTCCAGAAACAAAAAGCCTCCGAGGCAGTAAAACTAAGAAAGCTGACACTTGACGACCTGTACGAAAAAATAAAAGAGGGCGAGATAAAAGAGCTTAACATTATTATAAAGGCAGATGTTCAGGGTTCTGCAGAGGCAGTCAAGGACACCCTTGAAAATCTTAGCCACCCGCAGGTCAAAGTAAGAGTAATCCATACAGGCGTTGGAGGCATTAATGAATCCGATGTTATGCTTGCCACTGCATCCAACGCGGTCATTATAGGTTTTAACATAAGGCCTGATGCAAAAGCCTCCTCCCTGGCTGAAAAAGAAGGCGTTGATATAAGACGGTACGATGTAATTTATGATGCAATTGAAGACATCAAAAAAGCCCTTGAGGGGCTCCTTGAACCCACCATCACGGAAAAAATCCTCGGAAGGGCTGAAGTCAGACAACTCTTTCACATATCAAAAATTGGAACAATCGCAGGCTGCTACGTCCTTGACGGGACAATCACAAGGGCAAGTTCAGGGATAAGGGTTATACGCGACAACATAGCTGTATATGACAGCAAGATAGCTTACCTTAAAAGATTTAAAGAGGACACAAGAGAGGTTCAGTCGGGCTACGAATGCGGCATTCAGGTGGAAAACTTTAATGATCTTAAGGCCGGGGACATCCTTGAAAATTATGTTAAAGAAGAAGTGGCGGCAAAATTTGGATAACCAATTGACCCCTTTTCTTGTTTTGCATTTAAGTTTTGTAATTTGATATTTTAAGAAAATGATAGTCGGCATTCTTACTTTGGAATTGCATTTGACCGAAGCAGACTCCCTGAAGGCAAAACGGTTTGTTCTCAGAAGTTTTAAAGACAGGGTAAGAAATAAATTTAATGTCTCTATTGCAGAGGTTGACGGCAATGACCTCTGGCAGAGAAGCGTTATAGGCGTTGCCTGTGTTGCCAATGAGACAAAGATAATTCAGCAGACCCTCAGCAGAATCAGGGATATGGCATCAAGTATTCCCTCTGTTGAGATGATTAATTCAAGGATAGAATTATTATAAATTTTAATTTTTTAATTTTGCATTTAAACTTTTTTTAATGCCATGCATCCATATAAACGCTCAGTAAGGGTAAATGACCTTCTGAGAAAAGAAATTGCCGAAATCATAATGCATAAGCTCAAAGACCCGAGGGTAGGGTTTGTCACGGTAACAGGCGTTAAAGTAAGCGATGACCTGAGGCATGCAAAGGTCTATGTAAGCATATTTGAAAACGCAAAGCGTGATGAGACCCTTAAAATTCTCAATTCATCAGCTGGTTTTATAAGGGGCGAGCTCGGCGCCAGGGTAAGGATGAAGTTTATTCCACAGCTTTTCTTTGCGATTGATGAGTCCATAGAATACGGGGCAAAGATAGACAAGATACTTGATGAGATTAATTCTCAGACAGAATCCTGCGGACAGGACGGAGATGAAAACCCTGCCTGAAAAAAGTTTCAATGACATTGTTCCTTCTGAACTTTTACGGCTTATAAGGAGGAATAAAAAATTTCTTGTCCTGAGCCATGTAAACCCTGAGGGTGATTCTGCAGGCTCCTGTATTGCCCTTGCATTGGGTCTTAAAAAAATCGGCAAGACTGTGTATATCCTCAACAGGGACTCGGTACCGGAAATACTGAGGTTTTTACCTTTTTCAAACCTTTTCAGCCGAGACCATAAAATCAGGACTCAGCAATTTGATGTCTTGTTCCTGGTTGACTGTAATACGATTGAGAGAACAGGATTTAAAGACATCAAGACAAAGAATATTATAATCATCGATCATCATATTTTACACCAACCCAACACAGCAGAAAATATTAATAGTTCCCAGTTCCCAGTTCCCAGTTCCCAACTTTTCAGTTGGATTGTTCCTGAAGCTGCTGCTGCGGGAGAACTTGTCTATAAACTTCTTGATGCGCTTCATGTCCCGTTGGATAAGGCGATAGCCACGAACCTGTATACTGCAATTTTTACTGATACAGGAAGCTTCAGATATTCAAACACCACCCCGGAGACATTAAATATTGCATCCCGTCTTATTGAGGCTGGCGTTGACACGTGGGAGATAACAAAAGAGGTATATGAGAACATCTCCTTCAACCGCTTAAGACTTTTGACACTCTGTCTGGCAACGTTAGAAAAACAAGGCAGAGCAGCATGGATTACAATTACTCAGGATATGTTTAAGAAGACAAATACCTCTGTTCAGGACACGGAAAATTTTGTAGATTATGCAAGAAAGATTAAAGGCGTAGAAGCCGGGATTCTGTTTAGACAGGAGAAGAAAGACTTATATAAGATAAGCTTCCGCTCAAAAGGCGCGGTCAACGTAGCAGACATCGCAACGGCATTCGGCGGCGGCGGACACTCAAATGCCGCAGGATGCACGGTAAAAGGTTCTCTTAATGATGTAAAGGAAAAAGTTCTCAAAGCAGTTAGAGCATCAATTAAAAAATCAAAAAGGAAAATTTAAAACTTAAAGTATCGGGGAAATAAAATATTTAAATTCCTTAATTTTTCATTTTGAATTTATTTTATGGACATAATAATAAACCTCAACAAACCAAAAGGCATTACATCTCAGGATGCTGTAACAGCGGTAAAAAAAATATTAAAAATTAAAAAGGCAGGGCACGCAGGCACGCTTGACCCGTCTGCCACAGGGGTTCTTCTTGTCTGCGTAAACAAGGCTACAAGGCTTGCATCCTATTTCTCTTCGCTTGATAAAGAATACATAGCCATGATGAAATTAGGTGAAACTACCGATACGCAGGACTTATGCGGAAGCGTTATTGAAAAAACTGATAAGATTGATGTGGCTGAAGAAGAGATTAAAACCGCCATAAAATCTTTTGAGGGAAGGATACTTCAAAAACCTCCGATGTTTTCTGCATTAAAACACAGGGGGAAACCTCTTTACAAGTTCGCAAGAAAAGGGATTGACATCCCGCGTCAATTGCGGGAGGTCTTTATATATAAAATTGAACTTCTGGACATTAATCTGCCTTTTATCACTTTCAGGACGCTCTGCTCTAAAGGGACTTACATCAGGACGCTCTGTGATGACATCGGCAAAAAACTGGGCACAGGGGCACATCTTTTTGAACTTGCACGCATAGCCATCGGCAATTTTAAAACAAACGATGCCGTGACTCTTGAGGATTTAAACTCGGTTCAGAACCAAATTCAGGAACTGCCTCAAAAAAAAATTAGAGGCATTTATCACATGGATACAGCACTTTCATGGATGCCGGAGATAAAAGTCAAAAAGGATGTTGTAAAAAATGTTAAAAACGGCAACCCTCTTAAAATAAGCGACTGTTCGGATTTTCCTTCACTCCTGAAGACCGGAGACAGTATAAAAATAAAATCACCTAACGGTGAATTCCTTGCTATAGGCAACCTCGTTGAAAACCACAGATACACATTCAGGATTGATGTCGTTTTTGCATAGAATCCTCTCTGCCGTCAGGCAGGTTGATATTCTTACCTTTGGATTCCTTGCCTTCCTATTAACGATTACAGTTATTTTCATGAAGCGGATACCAAATGCATATCTCATTATCATTTTGTACATTATCCTGATAACGGTACTTTCACTGCTCATATATTTCAAGTCAAAGCACAATAATAAGATTTTAAGAATAACGTATGACATCGTGTTTCCTGTCATAACGGTATTCCTTATCTTTGACAGCCTCGGCGGCATGATACGCTATATAAATCCGAGAACATACGACCACTTGCTGATACGCATGGATTATCTGCTTTTCGGGGGACACCCGACTGTCGCACTGGAGAGTTTTGCAAGTCCGCTTTTTACAGAGGTGTTACAGCTTGCTTATTCGTCCTATTATTTTCTGCCTGTTATTCTCGGCGCAGTCTTAAAAATAACCGGTAAAGAAGCGGCTTTTAACAGGTCTCTCTTCCTCGTAATCCTGTGTTTTTATCTCTCTTATGCCGGATATATTCTTGTGCCTGCAATAGGCCCGAGATACACAATGAATCACCTTCAGGGCATTGAGCTGCATGGTATATTTCTGAGGGATTTTATTGACAGTGCGCTTAATGCGATTGAAGGAACAAAAAGAGACGCCTTCCCGAGCGGACACACCGCTGTAACGCTTGTAGTGCTCTATCTTGCCCATAGATTTCAAAAATCCCTTTTCCGGGTCTTTCTGCCAGTCGTCGTTGCACTGCTTATATCAACGGTATATCTCCGTTATCATTATGTGGTTGATGTAATTGGAGGGATTTTGCTTTCTGTATTTACAATCTGGGCTGGAGAGAGGTATTACAACTACTTTTCCTCTCGGTCTTCATCCTGAAAATCAACTAAGCCTGACATATTTATCCCAGTATTCAAACAGTTCTTTTGTCGCATATAGGTCCCTGACACAGTATTTGGCTATTTCAATATATTTACCAGCTTTAAAAAGGTCTTTGACCTCAAGCCCTGTAATGCCCTCCTCTTTCGGGCTTTTTATCCCAAAGGCTTTACAACACATGTGGAGGCTGAACTTTCTCCTGACAGAGCCAAAAAATGTAAGCTGGTCAAAAAGGTCAAGATGTGAGATGCTGTTGTAACGGCTGGGCATTAAATCCTTCGTTGATTTTATCTTCAATATTGCGGAGCGAAGTATTATGAAAGGGGCGTCAAATGCCCTGCCGTTAAATGTAATAATCTGGTCATAATTTTTCACCTCATCCCAGAATCTTTTAAGAATTCCCGCCTCTGTATCAGCGATGAATTGGATTCCGTTTTCTTCAATGGGCCACGGAAGATTTTGAGGCGCCTGAAAAAATACCTTTCCATTTTTATTGTCAGAGGCAAGCATTCCTATTGCCACTATCTCGCCTGTAAGCGGTGAAAATGAGAGCCGGTCTTTTGCCTCCTTTATCTCCTCCTCTGTCTCTGCATATTTCAGCAGGTATTCCTTTGACATGTCATCAAAGGATTCAAAGTCCTTTCCGATTGTCTCAATATCAATTACGACTCTCTTTGGCATAAGATTTTTTAACATGTTGGCTGTAAATTTACAAGTAGAATTTGGATTGAAGGCAAAATGCTTGACAGTACTGAGCAGGTTTGATAGGATTCTTATAATGAAAACAACTATCTTTATCATCATAATCCTTTTCACCGCATCATCTGTATCCGCAGCAGTAGAAGAAGGGGAAAAATTGTTTGAA
>JACROO010000183.1 GCA_016214355.1 Nitrospirota bacterium
GAACACTGTGCGTGTAGACACAGCTACAGGTTCAGCAATAACCCTTTCAGCCCCTAAGCTTGAAGTATAGGCATCAAGGTCAATATACCACCCTTTAAATGTAGCACTATTAGGATCTATTGTAGGAGATAGAGGATTGGTGGTTACATCAGTTAATCCTGTTAATCCTGAAACCGTGGTGCATGATGTGGGTGTGAGGTCAAACACACCTGCGGAGGTAAAACAGGGTTCTTTAATCCCAAACAATTGCCTCTGAGTGGTTGGGTCATCTGATGCAGTGACTTGTTCAAAGTAATATCTGCCTGTGCCAAAGTAGAGCCATAATTTATTGGTGCTGGTATTCAGTAACCTGGATATAGAGGCTGTAACAGGCCCTATATTATCCCTGACTATGCTCCATTCCCAGCCACCAGGGTTTGAATCCTCTTTAGTTACGAGCCTTCCAATACCTCCCTGTGTCCATGTACTGCCATCAGCCTTTGTGTACCCAACATACACAACATCGTGCTGATAGTCTGAATTAGGGTCAGCCGCAGAATTTAGCATTGAGCCGGCAAAGGCAGTGGCAATGCCTGTGCCTTTTACCCAGTAATCTGTATTCAATGTCCATGAACCGGAAGAAGGCCCTTTAAGGTTTAATACAAACAATCTCAGATACTGGTCTGATTTGGCTAAAAACTGATGGTCAGTAGTGTTTATTGGACCTGTAGGTCCTGAACCAAAGACAGCAAACCACTTACCATTTTTCCCGGCCTCGCCAATCCTCACTATTGCAGGTCCTGTGGTTGCAAAACCAAGCTCTGTATTAGAAAACTCCCACAAGAGTGTAGGATTGTTCTGGTCGGTTACATCAAGGGCAAAGTAAGAGGAATATCCCAGATCTGCTACGGGGGTTTTTACACAATTGGTGCATGTGCTACCTAAATTTCTGCATGCCCCGCCAAGCCTCATGCCTCCGATAAGTATTGTCTTCCAGCTATTTACATCTCTTGTATCTCCAGGGTTTCCATTGATACTTGCATCAACAAGATATGGAGAGAGGTCCACACTATAGACATGGCAGTAGTTTGGGTCTGCAATGTATTTAAGATACGGCAGGACATTCTTTGGTATAAACGTCCACATCTCTTTTCCAAGGTCTGTCCCTGTTAGTTTTGCCTTTTCAGTTGCACCCTGACCAGTCCATTTAACATCTAACTTTCCGAGCTTAAATGCGTGCAGCATCCCATCATTTCCACCTACAAATACCATTCCTCTGTCTTTGTAGTTAGCAGAGTCTATATAGGATTTATATGTCGTATCATTATAGGTTTGGTCATAAGTGTTTAATGCAACCCATGAAGAAATCTTAGGAGATGAATTCATAACATCACCGAGCTTCCACACATTCGTCTCACCTGTATCTTCTGTATCTCTATCTTCATTTAAATCAATAGCAGTTGTCCTTGACCTGTATGTAAAAGTATTTCCTCCAACATAGATAGGACTATCCTGTCCATGGATGTATCTTATAATTGCCTCTGCCTCGTAGTTATTTGCAGCCTGTAAGTATGGTTTCAGATCTGTTATATTGGTTGTGGCTGTTGAAAAGTTTGTTAAAGAGTTCCCGGTCGTTGTTGTATAAATCTTCCTATAATTACTATTCGTGGTGTCCATGGTGAAAGGTCTTTCCCACAGTTTCATCCCTGCATCCCACAGGTATTTCACCTTTTCAATTGCTATATCAGATAGAGTTCCGTCTTTATCGCCATCGCCATCTGTGTCCGTCCACCTTTTTGCCTTTGTGGTTCCAGTAGCGGAATCATAATACAGCTCAACTATATTATCACTGCCTGAGTTAGTATTTAGGTTCAATACTTTGTCTCCAGTTCCATCTTCCCTCATACTGCTGTTTGTGAAGAATGGGTCAATATAATACCAGTAGCTTGGAAGCCTTCCAATCCATCTGATGTTTGCACTGTATATCCCTCCTTCTGAAATCATCGGGCTAAGTGGATAAGAGTATGCCTGAATGAGATTTGCCCCGGTTCCCTGTGTAGATGCAAGCATAGAGGGTGAACTGCCAGATGAAAGCACTGATGATGCAGGAGGAACTGACAGTATATTAGACATCATATCAGACATAGCACTATCCAGGGATGTATAGAACATGCTCAGGTCGTTCACCTTTAAATATTTACCATTGCTTATATTAGCAGCATATGTTAGTTGAGCCTCATTTGGGGTGTCTTCACCGAAATGGACAACATATGTACTGATATTTTGTCTTGGTGGGGCGCCATCTGTTGTATAAAGGTCAGTGTAGTAGGCGTAGCAGGTATTTGTCGGGAATGCGTCTGTATAAGTCAATGAACTGCAAGCCGAAGGCAGCGGTGAAAGTTTATCTTGTCTGAGGTAAGTCCCTGTTGTAACAAAGAGAGCAAAAGTTTTCCTGCAGGCTTTTAGAGGGTCATTTGCCCAACTGTAAGGCGTTTGAGTGTAAGACTTATTGTCTTCGTACCTATTCGATTGCCCACTGAAGTATTTAACTATTTCTTTCATCATATCCCCAAGGTAAGGGTTTTGGCTGTCAATTGGCGGTACCTTGGAAAGACTAGTAAGCAGGAGTCTAAAATAAGATTCACGTTCCGCATCAGTGAGGGCAGGCGAATCTCTGATAATATCTACCTGTTTATCCATGCTATTAGTCCATCTTCTAACTCCAAATCTCGGGGCATCAGTGTCATATATGTAGTTTTGGTCCTTGTCACCATATTCTTGGATTATACCTGTCCTGCTTTCATCTGTGAAACGTATAATCACTCTACCATTTACAGGACGTGTGCCAGAGTTGCAATTGGCCCACCCTGTTCCAAACCTTATTATTATATCCGTGGGATCCGTTTGATTAGCAGAAAGACAGAAGGTATATCCTCCTCCGCTGACAGTTGCAGAATCAGCCTGTCCTTCGCTGTCGAGGTCGCCTGTATATGTAAATATGTTTCCAGCGCTGGCTGCACGGCCTGCCGCCGCAACGCCGAACCCTATGAGCGTCTTTCTTGATAGGTCAACTGAGCTCATCAATGCCCAGTTGAGAAGATTGCCTGAAAAACAATTAGTAGAAGTTGTCTCAGACGGCGTACAGGTAGTTTATTTAATGAAATGACCAGAATCGTACCAATAATTGTAGTTTGAGTTAAAAAAACCGTAATAAGTAGCAGTTGAGCTATAAGTAGTTGAATATGCTCTTTTTAAAATTTCGCTGCCGTTTTCATAACCAATCATAATATTTGGCGCTGCCTTTATACCTAAATATGGCGGAGTAGAACAGTAATCTCCCATCACTGCTGAATAAGATGATGGAGACAGGACAAATGAGATAAACAGCAAAACTGCCAAAAATGGTAAAAACCTGAGGCTCTTGTCTTCAAGATGCTTCGCACAAAAATCGTCATTCCCGATA
>JACROO010000156.1 GCA_016214355.1 Nitrospirota bacterium
CTTTTCATTGAGGGGGTCAGTTGGCGGCTGCGGAACTGCCTGCTGGGCAGGCTCGGGGCTTATGCCTGAAACACCGGCAAACTTTTCTCTTTTAGCTGTTATTGAGGATGCAGATTTTTTTACCTCTTTAGTTTTTACGGTTTTACCGCCTTTACCGGCTTTTTTAGTTGCTTTTGGTTTGGCTGTTTTGCTTTCTTTAACCTGCGTTGTTATTTCGGATAGTCTGTTGTCTTGTTCGGAGCGGACCTCAGGTTGTATTCCTTTTTCAGGCGTTGCTGTTGTTTCTGCGGGCTTATATGCCGCTGCCTCTTTTTTGCCTGAGACGCTTTTAATATGCGGAGTGAAGTAAATGATTGATATGCCAGATATTACAGCCACAGCAAAAAAGACAGAAAGAAGGAGCATCTTTCTCTTATGTGCAGACTGCCTGACAACAATATTCCTGAGATTAGGCGGGACATCCATCTTTGTCTGCTGGTGCTTGACCCTTGAGAGCAGGTCTGCAAGCAGGCTCATGGGAGTGCCTTTTCCATGGGTGTCTTGTCCCTTGTACTAAAGAAAAATTCTGATTTTTTGTTTCTGCTTTTTTTATCTTTTTCAGCCTTTTGCATATTATCTTCAGCCTTTAATTTATCAAAGATTTTCCATGAATATTTTGCCCTCTTATGCCTGCTTGTTGCATTATAACAGCCGACAGCCTCCCATGTATATCCGTATCGTTCAATACATTTATTCAGTATATTAGCGCCTGTCTTAAGATTATAGCAAGGGTCTGACAGAAGCAGGCCGGGGTTGAGATTAAGGTTTTTAATCCATGAAGAATTTATCTGCATCAGTCCTATGTCCTGAGTACCGTCAGAGTTAGTGTTTACTGCAAGCGGATTGTAATTGGATTCTGTCTTGCTGACAGCCATGAGAAGCAGGGGATTTAAATCGTACTGCCTACCTGCATCTTCGTAACAGAATGCAAATAAGTTTGAAGATATTATAGACAATAAAAATGTAAGGGTTATGATAACCTTAATTCTCATTGTTCTCAATATAATAAAGATGCCTGTTATGATATGTCAAATGTTTTCAAGCATGCGGTCTTGTCAATGACTGAATGAATGTGCTATAGTTTACAGTTGCAGGGAGGTTGATAGACAGTGCCTATTTACGAATACGAATGTATAGGATGCGGTGAACGTTTTGAAGTCATGCGAAAAATATCCGAGCCTCAGCTTTCAGAATGCAGGAAATGCGGTGGAAAATTGAGGAGGCTTATTGCTTCCACCTCATTTGTGCTTAAAGGCAGCGGGTGGTACGTTACAGACTATCCTTCTGCTGACAGGAAAAAGGCTGTAGAGAGAAAAAAGACGTCTGAAACAAAAAAGGATGTTAAATCAGCATCCCAAAGCGCTACGACTGATTCAAAGAAAGAAGAGGCTGTTAAGACATAATAGTGGTGAAGCCTCATATTCATGTCCCTTTTGACGGTGTAAAGACCTATCTTGGTTTTATCAGGCAGGAGAAACTTGACCTTGAAATCTACTTCGGCTCAAAGCGCTTTGATGATATAAATAAAGCCGATGTAATGGAAGTAAAAAGCCTGCTTGATTATAATCCCGGCCTCACAATTCATTCACCCTTTATGGATTTGTCGCCCGGGGCAGTTGATTCAAGGGTCAGGGATATTACGATTAAAAGGTTTCTGGACATCCTGAGTTTTGCTGAAATCCTGAAGCCAAAGGCAATTGTCTGTCATTCAGGTTATGACAAGTGGAAATATGACAGTATGGTTGATGTATGGCTTGAAGGGAGCCTTATTACATGGAAGGCTGTTAACAAGAGGGCTTCTGACATCGGAGTGAAAATAGCCATAGAGAATATTGTTGAGGACGAGCCTTCAAGTCTTAAGCTTTTAATGGATGAAATCGCATCTGATAATTTCGGAATATGCTTTGACGCAGGCCACTTCAATATCTTTTCGGCGGTGACTTTATCAGAATGGATTTCAGCGCTTAAGCCTTATATCATTGAGCTGCACCTGCATGATAATGACAGGACTGCGGATTTGCACCTTCCGTTAGGAGACGGGACGTTTGATTTCAGAAAGTTATTTAACGAACTTGCAGGTAAAAACTGCATTTATACCCTTGAATCGCATACAATAGAACATGTGAAAAAGAGCATGCAGCGTTTTCAGACATATTTTAGCTGATAGCTCATGGCTGATAGTCTTTAAACTATGAGCTATGAACTATGAGCTAATTTTAAATATGCCTGCCCTTTATCTTATAGACGGCAATTCTTATTTTTACCGCGCATTTTATGCAATAAGGGGGTTAACCAATTCTAAGGGTTTTCCCACGAATGCAATCTACGGGTTTACCAGTATGCTTCTTAAAATCCTGCGCGAAAAAAAACCTGATTACATTAGTATTGTCTTTGACACACCTGCGCCAACTGAAAGACACAGGGCATATAAAGACTATAAAGCCCACAGGCCCAAAATGCCTGACGAACTTCGGGTGCAGATACCGTACATAAAGGAAATAGTCAGGTCATTCAATATCTGCATGCTTGAAATGGAAGGTTACGAGGCAGACGATTTAATCGGGACTATTACAAAAAAGACCGAAAATGAGGGGATAGATGTGTACATCGCAACTGCGGATAAGGATATATATCAGGTTCTGAGCCCGGGGGTCAGAATCTACGATACGATGAAGGAAAAGATTACAGAAGAAAAGGACGTTATAGAGCGGTTCGGGGTTGAGCCGAGGCGGATTCCTGAGATTATGGCACTTATGGGTGATGCGGCAGATAACATTCCCGGAGTGCGCGGTATTGGTGAGAAAACCGCTGTACAGCTCTTAAAGGAGTTTGGCAGCATTGATGACCTGATTCAGAATTACTCAAGGATAAAAAAACCTGAACTCAGAGAGGCAGTCTCTAAAAACATAGAAAATATAAAATTAAGCCTTATGCTTTCAACCATTGACACAAATGTTCCTTTAGATTTTTCAGTTTCAGAATTTAAAGTAAAAGAACCTGACTGGACAGGACTTATGAAGTTTTTCAGGGAGTTTGAATTCAGCAGTCTTCTTAAACTTATTCCTGCTGAGAAGATTTTATCCGCAATCCAGTGGGAATCATCATATATAACGGTTTTGGATGGAAAAGGCTTAAACGAATTTTTAGACTCAGTAAAACAGATGCTTGTTGTTGATACCGAGACTACCAGCAGGTTCCCGATGATGGCAGAGCTTGTCGGGATATCATTTTCTATAACCAGCGAAAAGGCATATTATATTCCTCTGACTCATTCATATCCCGGTATGCCGGAGCAGATGCCAAAAGAATTCGCCCTGAAAAAAATAAAAGGCATTCTGGAGAATCCTGAGATTAAAAAGACCGGGCATAACATAAAATACGACCTTATTGTCCTGAAAAATGAGGGCATCAATTTACAGGGTATTACATTTGATACAATGATTGCCTCGTATCTTCTGAACCCTAATAAAGCAAATCACAGTCTTGAAAATGTCTCTACTGATTATCTTTCCATAAAGAAACTTTCCTTTGACGATGTTACTGATAAAGGCAGGAAAAACTTCCGCGAAGTTGCTGTGGAAGATGCGGCTGAATATTCAGGCGAGGACGCCTTAGCGGCATTGAGGCTCAAAGATATCCTTGAAACTAAAATAGAGAAAGAGGGAATCAGAGAATTATTTTATGGCATAGAAATGCCGCTGGTTGAAGTCCTTGCAGGCATAGAAATGAATGGCGTTAAAATTGACCTGCAGTTGATGGAATCCTTTTCAAAAGAACTTGACAGGGAGCTTGCAAGTCTTGAGAAGAGGATTTATTTCATTGCAGGGGAAGAGTTCAATATTAATTCACCCAAACAGTTAAGGGAAATCCTTTTTGAAAAGCTGAAACTGAGAACCATTAAAAAAGTGAAGACGGGATTCTCAACAGATGTAGATGTGCTTGCTGAGCTTGCGATGGAACATGAACTGCCGAGGGAAATCCTTGAGCACAGGACATTATCCAAAGTGAGAAGCACCTATGTGGATGCCCTGCCAAAGATGATTAACCCAAAGACAGGCAGGCTTCATACGTCTTTTAACCAGACTGTTACTGCTACAGGGAGACTAAGCAGTTCAGACCCTAATCTTCAGAATATACCGGCAAGGGGAGAGTGGGGGAGGAGGATAAGAGAGGCATTTATTGCTGAGGAGGGCTGTCTTCTCTTGTCTTCTGATTATTCCCAGATAGAGCTGCGTGTGCTCGCACATTTAAGTCAGGATATGGGACTTATTGAGATATTTAAAGCTCACGGGGATATACATACAAAGACAGCGTGTGAATTATTCGGCACAACTTTTGAAAATGTGACCTCTGAGATGAGGCGGAGGGCTAAGACAGTGAACTTCGGTATTGTCTACGGCATCAGCCCTTACGGGTTGAGCAGGGAATTAGGGATAACTACCGAAGAGGCAAAATTTTATATAGATACATATTTCAGCCGGCACAGCGGAGTTAGGGATTACATAGAAAGGCTGATTAAAGAGGCCAGCGAGAGGGGCTATGTCTCAACTATATTCCAGAGGAAGAGGCAGATACCGGAACTAAAGAGCCAGAATAAAAACACGCAGCAATTTGGAGAAAGGCTTGCGGTAAACAGCCCTGTGCAGGGCTCTGCGGCTGATATAATTAAGCTGTCAATGATAAATATATGGCGCAGACTTAGAAAAGAAAGCCTTCGGACAAAGATGATACTTCAGGTTCATGACGAACTTGTCTTTGAAGTGCCGGAGGAAGAAAAAGAAAGGGCGCAGGCATTAATCAGGCAGGAGATGGAAAGGGCGGTGCAGTTGTCAGTGCCGCTTAAAGTTGATATAGGCATTGGAAGAAACTGGGCAGAGACGCACTGAAAAAGTGAAAAGTAGGAAGTGAGAAATGGGAACTAAAGAATTTATAAGATGTGGAATTTTCTTAACTTCTTAGCTCTAACTTCTCACTTCTAACTTCTCACTTCTAACTTGTTGTTAGGGAGGCATTATTCCGACTATTTACGGTGACATCTCAGGGCTGAAGAGAAGCGAGCTCAGGGCGATTGAAAGGATTTACAGGAGACGCATACCGCGGGATAAGGCGCTGACTTTTGAGCTTGCAAACTACATGGCTGAATGTTCCAGCATGATTCAGAGGCAGATAGGCGTTCTTGCGGACAGGGACGGGGATGTCAGTTATGTGATTGTCGGTAATGCAAAAGGGATATTTATACCGGAACTCTCTGATTACCCGCTTGGCAGAAAAGTCCTGCGCGGGCTCAGGCTTATTCACACGCATTTAAAAAATGAGCCGGTAAATCAGGATGACCTCACTGACCTTTCGTTATTAAGGCTTGACGCACTTATCGCAGTAGGGCTTAAAGACGGAAGACCTGACAATATACAATTTGCCTGTTTGCTTCCCCCTGATTCAGATAAGCGTTATGAGATAAAAAGCAATATACCACTGCACAGACTTGATGCAGCCCTCAGCGATTTTGACAGTATGATTTCACATCTTGAGACCGGGATGCAGAATGCCATTTCTTTATCAGGCAGGGGGCTTTTGGATGTGAACGACAAGAGGGAGCGCGCAATCCTTGTAAGCGTTTCAAAAGGATTAAGGTCTGACCAGGAAGATTCAATGGAAGAACTCAAAGAACTTGCAAACTCAAGCAATTTAGTGGTTCTTGATGCTGTTCTTCAGAGGCCCAAAGAGATAAACCCGAAGTATCTGCTGGGAGAGGGAAAAATCAAGGAGCTTGTAATTAATGCATTAAATAAAGGTGCAACCATGCTGATTTTCGACCAGGACCTGAATCCCTCACAGATAAAGGCAATCAGTGACCTTACAGAACTTAAGGTCATAGACCGCTCCCAGCTTATCCTTGATATTTTTGCAAGACGCGCACACAGCAGAGACGGAAGGGTGCAGGTTGAGCTTGCCCAACTGAGGTACAGACTGCCGATGCTTACGGGCAAAGGGACTGCTATGTCGCGCTTAATGGGTGGAATCGGAGGAAGGGGTCCCGGAGAGATGAAACTTGAGGTTGACAGGAGAAGGGTGAGGGAGAGGATTAATCTTCTTGAAAAACAGCTTGAGGCACTGAAGCGCGCAAGACAGCAGAGAAAGGCACGCAGGATAGAAAAAGGCATCCCGATAGTCTCAATCATTGGCTATACAAATGCCGGCAAATCAACGCTTCTCAATAATCTTACGAAAAGCACGACGTTTGTGGAAGACAAGATGTTCGCAACGCTTGACACTGCAAGCAGAAGGCTAAGATTTCCCAAAGAAAGGGATATAATAATTACAGACACCGTGGGATTTATACGCGACCTGCCTGATGACCTTTTTTCTGCGTTCAGGGCAACGCTTGAAGAGCTGGAAGATGCGGATTTGCTTTTGCACATTGTTGATATATCAAATCCGAGGTTTGAAATGCACATTAATTCGGTTGATAAAATCCTTTCTGACCTCGGACTTTCCGGAAAACTCCAGCTTTTAATATTTAACAAAGAAGATTTAGCTGACAGGGAAGAGGTTGAGGCTGTTTGCAGGAGGTTTGATGCAGTCTCAATCTCGGCGTTAAAGCCCGGGACTTTTTACAGGCTGCTTGATGCAATTGAAGAAAGGCTCTGGCCCTAAGATTTTTGATTCTTTCCCTGTTTAAGATATAATATGACTGTTATGGCAGAAAGAACATTAACAGAAGAAGAGAGAAAGATTATTTCTCAGGCGTTGTGGGACTTAAATCTTACGCCGGAGGAGTTTGTTGACATTATTGAAGGCAGAAGCAGCAGGAAATGGCCTGACAGGGCGTTTTGTGCGGCAAGGCTTCTTGAAAGCGTTAACTGGTTTGATATTGTAAAGATTTTTAAACCGGAAGATATATGCGGTCTCTGGCAGGAAGCAAAAAGATATGTCAGATTTAAATCAATAAGGGAAGGAATGGACTTTGCCTGCAGAGTACTACAGTAAAATATTGTATCCGCTTCAAGATAAGGTATTTCCTGCCGTCATAGATTCGCCGTTTTATTTGACAGGTGGGACAGCACTTTCAAGAGGGTATTATAACCATAGGTATTCTGACGATTTGGATTATTTCGTCAATGACCACTCGGATTTTCACAGGATTTCAGAGAAGCAGATTGAGAAGTTAAA
>JACROO010000170.1 GCA_016214355.1 Nitrospirota bacterium
AATAAGATGCATAATTTATTAATGGAAAAATTGGCTATTGATGATATTATAGTATGTCCACATGACGCTGGTGATGATTGTCGCTGCCGCAAGCCCAAAGCAGGCATGTTGTTAGACGGCGCCCAAAAATGGAATATAGATATAAAAAAATCTTTTTTAATTGGTGATACATGGAAAGACATAGATGCTGGCAAATCGGCTGGGTGCAAGTCTATTTTGATAGATATGCCTTACAATAAAGATGATGCGGCTGATTTTAGAGTTGATAATCTTTTTTCTGCCGCTGACCTGGTTCATACGTTGGAATAGTAAAAGAGATTGGTAATGGGGGAATATATATGTCATACATTAAAAATTATCTGTCTGAAGCCCGCGAAATCATAAATAAATTAAATATTGAAACTATTCAGGAAATGGTGACTCTACTCAAGGAACTGCGCAATAATAACGGCCGTCTGTTTTTCCTTGGGGTAGGCGGAGGTGCTGGAAATGCTGCTCATGCAGTGAATGATTTCAGGAAGATTGCAGGGATAGAATCATATACCCCATCTGATAATGTGTCTGAATTGACTGCAAGGGTGAATGATGATGGGTGGGAAACGGTGTTTGTCAACTGGCTTAAGGGAAGCAGGCTCAATAATAAGGATGGTGTTTTTGTATTCTCAGTTGGCGGCGGAAATGCTGAAAAGAATATCAGTGCGAATATAGTTCATGCACTTAAATATGCAAAAGAGGTCGGGGCAAAAATTTTTGGGATTACCGGAAGGGACGGAGGCTATACAGCCAAGGTAGCAAATGCATGTGTAGTAGTGCCAACGGTAAATGCTGAGACAGTAACTCCTCATACAGAGTCGTTTCAGGCTGTTATATGGCACCTTGTTGTTTCTCATCCGGATATGAAGGTTTCAGAAATGAAGTGGGAGTCAGTAAAATAGAAAGCAGATATTAGATGCCGGATTGTGGGCAGTCTAAAAACATTTAACGCCTAATATTTACAAATCCAAAAGGAGAGAGAGATGCCAATTTTTCTTGATTCAGGAAAGAGTTCAGAGGTAGAAAAGTACATGAAGATGGGGATTATAAGGGGTGTAACTACGAACCCGACTATCCTGTTAAAAGATGGTGTGACGGGTGGAATGGAGGGTGTAAAAAAACAGTCTATTGAGATTGCCAGATTAATTCATCCATAGCCGTTATCCGTAGAGGTTACAACAAATGATAAGGCAAAGATGATAGCGCAGGCAAGAGACTTTGCTAAATGGGCGGAAAATATTAATGTAAAGATAACAATTCACGGTCCGATGGGTGAGCTGGACAATCTTGAAGTTGTTCATCTGCTTGAGAAGGCGGATAATATTCGTGTAAATGTGACTGCGATGATGAGCGCCCAGCAGTGTTTTCTTGCTGCCCTTGCAGGTGCATCATATGTTTCTCTGTTTGGAGGCAGGGTCAATAATATGGGATACAATGCCTGTGACGAAATACGAAAACTGCGCAAAGTTTTAGATGATTTTGGACTTAAATCAAGAATCATAATTGGCTCAACGAGAGAGATACTCAATGTCATTGAATGGCTTGAGGCAGGGGCGCATATAGTTACTGTAGTTCCAAACTTATTAGAGGGGATGATTGTTCATCCATATAGTAAAGAAACTGTTAAGATGTTTTTGGATGATGCGATGAAGACAGAGGGTCCGTGAAAAGCAAGTAAGGAGTGAGGAGTAGAGGTTAGAGGCGAAAGGCAACAGGTGAGTGCTACATGCTGAATTATTTCAAGAAAAACATATTTATAGTCTGCCTGTTATTGTGTGACATTACTGCCATTTATTCTGCCCTTGTTTCCCATAAGTTCATAACGACGCATTTTACGACGATTTCTTTTAAGGAATTATCATCTTTCTTAACAGCCACTTTCCCTTTTGTAGCCTTGTTAATTCCACTTATTGCATACCGGGGTCTTTATACTAAAAGGTTTTCTCTTGGCGATGAAATTAGAAAGACAATAAAGATTGTAGTTTTTGTATTTATAATATTCATCGTTATAATTTTTTCCCAAAAAGATACTTACAAATTAATATCAATAAAATCACTTAGTTTCCTTGCTGTCATCGTCATTTTATTTCTAACGGCTTTCCGATTTTCCCTGAAAAACATTTTTTATGGTTTGGGTTTGGCTAAAGAAAGAGTTCTCATAATCGGAGCAGGGGATGCAGGTGTTTCTGTAGTGAGGGGAATTGAAAATGAAAAATATCTCGGATATGAAATTGTTGGTTTTCTGGATGATGACCCGGCTAAAAAAGGGCAATTAGTAGCCGGCAAGAAGGTTTTTGGTAATACAAGGCATTTGTCAAAGTTTGTAGAGATGCTTACAATAGAGACTATCATAATTGCCGTGCCGTCGCTTGCTATTGACAAACTCACTGGGTTTGTCGGTTATGTGCAAAAATATGCAAAAAGGGTTATTTTCATACCAAACCTGAAGGGCATAGCGCTTCTAAATACAGAGCTTTATCATTTTTTTATGGAACAACTTTTTTTAATCCAGATCAATAATAATTTAAAATCGGCAGGCAACAGGTTTATAAAAAGGTCGTCTGATGTTGTGCTTTCCTTAATTTTATTGCCGTTGCTTTTACCAATCATTATGGTCATAGGAGCATTAATCAAACTTGAATCTCCGGGCCCTATTGTTTATGTAGACCCGCGTATTGGCGAGATGGGCAGGCATTTTAAGATGTATAAGTTCAGAAGCATGTTCATAGATGCTGACAGGAGATTAGAGGAGTTTATAAAATCTGACCTTGAGGCGCAGAGAGAATGGGAGACCAATTTTAAGTTGAAAAATGATCCAAGGACAACGAAGATTGGTAAATTCCTGCGTATTACTTCTTTGGATGAATTACCTCAGATATTTAATGTTTTGAAAGGAGAAATGAGTTTTGTTGGTCCACGTCCTATAATGATTGTTGAAAAAGAAAAATATAACGGCAAACATGTTCCTTACTACAATCTGGTAAAGCCAGGGATAACGGGATTGTGGCAGGTTAGTGGAAGAAATAATGCCAATTATGATTTAAGGGTAAGACTGAATACATGGTATATATTAAACTGGTCGCTGTGGCTTGATATCGTGATATTGTTTAAAACAATGGGGGTAGTTCTTAAAAGAGAAGGGGCATATTGATAAGGAAATGGGGAGATTGCCTGACAGCGCTGATGCCTCTGTTTTTCAATTACGGCTTAATAAAGAGTTTGTAATAAAAAGAATAAGATAGTAAACTTGTTTGAAAAACGATGAATCTATCTTGTATGCTAAGGAGCATTGCCGGAGGTATTTAAATGGTAAAAATGAAATTATCTATAGTCTTATTCATCATACTTATTTTCACAGGAAGTATTTTTGCCCAGCAGATTCAGATAGTTCCTATAGCTCCTCAATCTCAGTCGTCTATAAACCTGTCACAACCATCTATACAGGGACAACAACCAATTTTACAACAACTGATACCTCAGACAGTACAGCCTGCCCCTGTACAGCCTGCCGTAGAAAAGCCCTCAGAGTTTGAGCAATATGTCTCAGGGAAGATAGAGATTACTGATACACAGTTTGAAATTTTAAAAAAATATGAAGGGATTTTTTTCTCT
>JACROO010000171.1 GCA_016214355.1 Nitrospirota bacterium
CACTTGGCGCCTTTGTACTGACTCCTATATGTCCGCATACCCTGACTAACCGGCCTGTAGTACTGCCTGATAGTTTTAACTTAGAGGTGATTATTAAGATGGGTAATGAGGTTTATCTTACAATTGACGGGCAGAGGGGGATTCCCTTAATTACAAATGATGTAATAAAGGCAAAAAAGGCAGGTCACAAGACAAGGTTTATCCGTTTTTATGACAGGGATTATTTTCAGATATTGAGGACAAAACTGAAGTGGGGGGAGAGGTAAAACGACAGTGAACGGTGAACAGTTAACAGTTGACAGCGAAAAAAAAATTCTAACAAAACTAAAAAATGCGCTGGAGTTTTATCAGGAACTGGGGTTTGAAAATCTGCCGGTGAAGACAGTTACAAGATGCAAGTTACAAGATGCAAGTCAAAAGCCTGAAGTCAATGAAAAACCGTCAACTGTCAATTGTCAACTGTCAACTGTCAACTGTCAACTGTCAACTGTCAACTGTCAACTGTCAACTTCCTCTTACTCCTCACTCCCAACTCCTCACTCCCAACTTGACAAAGAGTCAGCACTCAGTGCGCTGAGGAGGGAAATCGGCGACTGCCAAAGATGCAGGCTTTCAAAAGGCCGTACAAATATTGTTTTTGGCGAGGGGAATCCTGAGGCTGAACTAATGTTTATCGGCGAAGGACCCGGAAGGGATGAAGACCTGCAGGCAAGGCCATTTGTAGGAGATGCCGGTAAACTGCTTACAAGGCTTATAGAAAAAATGGGATTTAAACGCGAGCAGGTTTATATTGCCAATATTGTAAAATGCAGGCCTCCTATGAACAGAGACCCTGAAGAAGATGAGATGAACGCATGCATGCCTTTTGTTGAAGAACAGATAAGGATGATCAATCCGAAGATAATTATGTGTCTCGGCAGGATTGCCGCACAGAGCCTTCTTAATACTAAAGTTCCAATAAGCAGGCTGCGCGGCACGTTCTATGATTATAAAAACATCCCCGTGATGCCGACATTCCATCCGGCTTATTTGTTAAGAAATCCAAAGGATAAAAATCTTACGTGGGACGATGCAAAAAAAGTGCTGGAGATATTGGGGAGAGGGATACAATGAAAAGACTCTGGGCGCCGTGGAGAATGGAGTATATTCTATCAGATGAAAAGCATAAGGGTTGTCTTTTTTGCGGTGCCATAAAACAGGACAGAAAAAACGATAAGAAGAATTTAATACTTTTCAGGGGAAGGCACTGCTTTGTGATATTAAACCGCTATCCGTACAATAGCGGCCATTTGATGGTTTTGCCATATCTTCACACGCCTACTTTTGACGGCCTTTTAGATAAGGTGCTCTTTGATTTTATAAAGACAGTGGAAAAATCAGTAGTTATTTTAAAAAAAGCGCTTCACCCTGACGGGTTTAATATGGGGTTGAATTTCGGCAAGGTTGCCGGTGCAGGCATTGAACAGCATATGCACCTTCATATTGTTCCCAGATGGACAGGGGATACAGACAGCATGCCGATAATATCAGAGACAAGGGTAATGCCGGAGCATTTAAAGAAAACTTATGAGAAGTTAAGCAGATTTTTCAGGAAGTAAAGCCTTATTTCTTTTTCGTCAACTCGTTATTGATGGATTCTTTAAAGTCTTCAAGGGACCTTCTCATCATCCTTTTGCCGTTCAGGAAAAGGGTTGGCGTGCCTGTTACGCCTATGTTGTTGCCGAGTGATATGTCTTCCTGTATCTCCTTGTCGTATTTGGCACTGCTGTAATCTGCGGTAAACTTTTCCACATTTAAGCCGAGTTGTGCGGCAAATTCCTTAAACTTATCCTCGCTGAGTTTATTAAAATTTTCAAAGATAATATCATGCATCTCCCAGAACTTACCCTGTTCTGCCGCTGCCAGACTTGCCTTTGAGGCATTCTTTGCCTGTGGATGAAACGATAACGGATATTGTTTGAAAACAAGTTTGACCTCTTTTGGATAAGCCTTTAAAATATCCCTTAAAGCAGGCTGTAACTGCGAGCAGTAAGGGCACTGAAAGTCGGAAAATTCAACAATTGTCACAGGCGCATCCTTATTGCCTTTAATCTGAGAGTTCGCAACAGGTATTTTATGGACAATGTTGGGGTCCATAGCGGGTCTTTGTTGGACAGGGGCTCCTGCCTTCTTTTCAAGGTCGCTTATCCTTGAAAGGATTTCCTTTTGTGTTTTTTGAATCTCATTAAGTTTGTTTTGAATATCAGAGAGTGTTTTTGTGTCTCCGGTTTGGGTGACTTGAGAGCCTGCAAATGACTCTTTACAGGTTGCGATTAAAAATAGAGAAAATACAATTAATGCCGATTTTCTAAAATAGCTCATTTTTGCCCTCCTTAAAATTTTTTTAAAAATAACATATATTCTTATCTTTTGGCAAATTTTTTAATAATAGTAGTCTAATCCCCGTTTATAAAATTTGTCCGTTATGTTATAGTTTTTAATCCTCAACCCGAAAAATGTAATTGGACACAGATTAATCCTCGCACTATTCTTGATAGTGCGGGATAAATCATTATAAATCCTGTAACTCTGTGTTCTAATGGTTTTTTAGATGCATTATTTGAGTCAATTTTAAATTTTTCTTATGTCAGAACTAACCCCTTTAATGAGACAGTATCACGAGATAAAACAGAACTATCCTGATTCTATTGTTTTTTTTCGCCTTGGCGATTTTTACGAGATGTTCGGGCAGGATGCGGTGACAGCATCAAAAATCCTTCAGATTGCATTAACCACGAGAGATAGGGGGAAAGATGAACCTGTGCCAATGTGCGGGGTCCCGTATTTTACAGCCGAGACATATATTACCAAATTAATAAAAAGCGGTCAGAAGGTTGCTGTCTGCGAGCAGATGGAGGACCCAAAAGAGGCAAAAGGAATAGTTAAAAGAGATGTTGTAAAGGTATTTACGCCGGGGACATTTCTGCCTGAAGACTCAAAGGAGAATAATTACATATTAAGCATTTTCCAGAAGGAGAACATTTTTGGTTATGCCGTTGCAGATATAACTACGGGGGAGTTTTTAATGTATGAGTCTTGCAATAATCTCAGGGATGAAATGAACAGGTTTGAACCCAAAGAGATATTGTACCCGTTAAGTTTTAAAAATAACCCTTTTATATCTGACGGCATTGACGGTTATTATCTCACTCCTTATGAAGACTGGTATTTTGACTACATTGAGGCGTACAGAACGCTTTTAAAGCATTTTAAAGTTGTTTCTCTTGAAGGATACGGATGCGAGGGTATGGTTGTGGCTGTCTCAGCCGCAGGCGCCCTGCTTAATTATCTTGAAGGCACTCAAAAAGGCTCTCTCGGGTTTAAAAAAATAAATGTCTTAAGGAGGGAGTCCCACATGCTTCTGGATGCTGCAACGCAGAAGAACCTTGAGATTACAAGAAATGTAAAGGACGGTTCAAGGCAGGACAGCCTCCTGTGGGTTATTGATGAGACGCTTACGCCGATGGGAGGGAGGCTTCTGAGGGCATGGCTACTGAATCCCCTGCTTGATATTGAAAAAATAAAAGGGCGTCAGGATGCTGTCGGTTCCCTGCGTGATGATTTAACACTGCTTTCAGGCATCCAGCGTATTTTAAAGGACATGTCCGATATAGAGCGATTATCTTTGAGGATAGATAACGGGAGTGCAAATGCCCGTGACCTCACTGCATTAAAAAATTCCCTGAAATTACTGCCTGAACTTAAGGGCATGCTTAAAGGTAACGATAACAGGAGGATTAAATTTTTAACAGAACAGCTTGATGAGCTTTCTGACATAGAGTCGCTTATTGAAAAATCTGTTGCCGAGAATCCGCCGCTTAGCTTGAGAGACGGCGGTTTGATAAAAAAAGGATTTAATCCTGAGGTTGATGAACTCAGGCAGATAAGTGAAAGCGGCAAGGACTTTTTAGCCTCTCTTGAGTCGCATGAAAGGCAGCGCACAGGCATCTCATCATTGAAGGTCGGATTTAACAGAGTCTTTGGTTATTACATTGAGGTTACAAAGCCCAATCTTCTGCAGGTTCCGCAGGATTATATAAGGAAACAGACGATTGCAAACGGCGAAAGATTCATAACACCCGAACTTAAGGAATATGAGGCAAAGGTGCTGGGCGCTGAGGAAAGGCTTAAAAATCTTGAATACGCGCTTTTCGTCAGATTGAGGGGAGAACTTGCCGTAGAGACCGGCAGGATTCAGACGACATCTGCCGCAATTGCAGAGATTGACGCCCTTTACAGCCTTGCCCGTGTTGCAGTCCAATATAATTATGAAATGCCCCTTGTGGATGATGCAGATGTAATACAGATTTCTGAGGGCAGGCACCCTGTGCTTGAGAGGATGCCTTTCAGCGATAAATTCATCCCTAATGATACGCTGATTGATGTATCTACGAACAACATATTAGTCATAACAGGTCCCAATATGGCGGGCAAGTCCACCTATATGAGGCAGGTTGCCCTGATAGTCTTGCTTGCCCAGATAGGGAGTTTTGTTCCGGCAAAACAGGCAAGGATAGGGATTGTTGACAGGATATTTACGAGGATAGGTGCATCAGATGTCATCACAAAAGGGCAGAGCACTTTTATGATAGAGATGATTGAGACAGCCAATATCCTTAATAATGCAACCAGGAGGAGCCTCATACTGCTTGATGAGGTTGGAAGGGGCACAAGCACATTTGACGGCATCAGCATTGCATGGGCTGTTGCTGAATACATTTCTAAAAATTTAAAGTCAAGAACGCTCTTTGCAACCCATTATCATGAGCTCACTGAACTTGCCCTTTGCCTTGACGGCATAAGAAACCTGAATGTTGTAGTCAAGGAGTGGGGTGATGAGATAATTTTTCTAAGGAGGATTGAGGAAGGTCCGGCTGATAAGAGCTACGGCATACAGGTTGCAAGGCTTGCAGGGCTTCCCGATGAAACTATAAAACGTGCAAAAGAGGTATTGTCAAACCTTGAGAAGGCAGAGCTTAATGAGCTTGGTGCCCCGAAAATTGCTTACACAACTGAGACCTCAGGAGATAAACCACGAAGCGGCCAGCTTGACCTTTTCACCACACAGGCAGACCCTGTGATAAAGGAACTTTTAGGGCTTGATATTTTGAGCATGACGCCGATTGAGGCGCTGAATAAACTCTATGAGATGAGGAGAAAACTCGCTGAGAAGAAGGAGGAGAAGCAGGCTGAGTGAATTGACTATAACTCAAGCTGTTTTGTATTCTATAAAATTAGCAGTGTTTTGTTAGCAGTTACTGTCAACTATTCACTGTTAACTGTCAACTGTTGTTTTGGGGAGTCGTCCAGTGGCAGGACGGCAGGCTCTGGACCTGCTTACAGGGGTTCGAATCCTCTCTCCCCAGTAAATAAAG
>JACROO010000186.1 GCA_016214355.1 Nitrospirota bacterium
GATATGGGGCTTCCATATAAATTTATAGTCTCAGGGTCAGGAAGCGTTGATTTAAAGGCTAATATAAAGGAGTCTATGGTTGGCAGAAAAAGGGTTTATGAGCTTTACCCTGTTTCCCTTAAAGAGTTTATAAATTTTAGAACAGATTATAGATATGAGAAGAAACTTGCTGAATTTTTCTCCTTAGAAAGCTCAAGGCTGGAGCACCTCTTATCTGAATATCTAAATTTTGGAGGCTATCCGAGGGTTGTTCTTGAGGACGAATTAAAGGAAAAGATAAGGACGATAGACGAGATATTTCAGGGCTATATTGAGAAAGACATATCGTATATTTTAAAGGTGGAGAAGATAGAGGCATTTGGGTTACTTATTAAAGTCCTCGCGGACCAGACTGGAAGATTATTAAATTATTCGGAAATCTCCAACACCCTCGGCATCTCTCTGCCGACACTTAAGAACTATTTATGGTATGCTGAAAATACTTATATTCTCCAGCGGCTCACGCCTTATTTTAGAAACATACGCAGCGAGATAAGCAAATCACCAACTCCATATTTTTCAGATATAGGGTTGAGAAATTATATGCTGGGCATCTTTGGCAATCTTTCCCGCTCTGATGATATAGGTTTTACCTTCCAAAACCTGATATTCCTGATACTTAAAGAAAAACTTCGCTTTATGAATGCAAAGCTCCACTTCTGGCGGACAAAGTCAGGGGCGGAGATAGATTTTATTATAAACACAGGCAGAAGGCCTATACCTGTGGAAGTAAAATATAGTGAATTTACCATGCCGGTTGTCCCTCGCTCATTTGATGGCTTTATAGAAAAATATTCGCCTGAAAAATGTCTTGTCATTAATAAAAACCTGAAAACAGTTGTCAGGGTAAAGAACTGTAAGGTTTTATTTTTAAATGTCTGGGATTTGATAACAGAAGATATTTTCAAAGAAAGAAATCAAAAATAAAAAATGCGAGTATTGACCATAAAATCTGTTAGAGACAGGACACTAGAATTACATTAACTATTTCCAAATCCAAATCTCACCCCTTTATAACCCCAATCGGCCTTAATCTTGCCACTTTCTTTGAAATCCCGGCTTTGTGCACGACATCAACGACATTGGAGATGTCTTTGTATGCCTCTGACATTTCTTCTGCAAGTGTCTCCCTGCCTGCAGACCTGACAAAAATTCCTTTATCCTCCATCTCCCTTCTGATAGACCTACCTTTAGCGCGTTTTATTGCCTGATGCCTGGACATAACCCTGCCTGCACCGTGGCAGGTTGAGCCGAAGGACTCCTGCATTGCCATCTCTGTGCCAAGAAGCACAAAGGATGCCCGTCCCATATCGCCGGGGATTAATACGGGCTGACCGATAGATTTATAAGCATTGGGAAGCTCGGGATGTCCCGGAGGAAAAGCCCTTGTTGCACCTTTTCTATGTACAATGAGTTTTACTTTTCTGCCCCCGACGGTATGCTCTTCCACTTTTGCAATGTTATGTGCAACATCGTATATAAGGCTCATACCTAAGGCGTTTGGGCCTGCATTAAGCACCTGCATAAAAGACTCTTTTACCCAGTGCATTATGCACTGCCTGTTTGCCCATGCGTAATTTGCGGCAGCCTTCATTGCAGACAGATAATCCTGTGCCTCAGGACTGTTATACGGCGCACAGGCAAGTTCTTTGTCAGGGAGTTCTATATTGTATTTCTTCACGGCATTCTCCATTACCTCAAGAAAATCCGTGCATACCTGATGCCCGAATCCCCGGGAGCCTGTATGAATCATTACAGTAATCTGGTCTCTGAATAAGCCGAGACTCTCTGCTGCCTTTTCATCGTAAATCTCATCTATATACTGTATCTCTGTAAAGTGATTGCCCGAGCCTAATGTGCCCTGCTGTGCCCTGCCGCGCTCATATGCCCTTTGGCTTATTAAATCCGGGTCTGCGCCGTCAATACATCCGCCTGACTCGGTGTATTCAAGGTCTTCTCTGCTTCCAAAGCCGTTCTCAACTGCCCACCGCGCACCTTTAAGCAGGAGCTTTCTTTCATCTTCATGCCCAAGGCGTATCTTGCCTTTTGAACCGACACCTGATGGGATTTGATTGTATAAGACCTCCACGAGGTCTTTAACTCTGGGAATAACATCTTCTTTTTTGAGGTTGCTCCTCAGAAGCCTCACACCGCAATTGATGTCGTAGCCGACACCGCCGGGAGATATAATGCCGTCTTTTATATCAAACGCCGCAACCCCGCCTATGGTAAAGCCGTAGCCCGTATGAATGTCAGGCATTGCAAGTGATGCACCGACAATGCCCGGCAGTGTTGCTACGTTTGCAACCTGCGCTATGGACTGTGCCTCAAGCTCTTTTTCAAGGACCTCGTCAACGTAAATAATTCCCTTTGTCCTCATACCCGGTTTGTAGTCCTGAGGGACTTCAATCTTTACGGCATTAATCCTGCGCAGTTTTTCTAATGGCATAAACACCCCTCTTCCTCAATCATAAACTACTTTTCAACCTTTGCCGTTTCTTCAAGTATTTTCAATTTTGATATTTCACCGAGGGCTATTAATGTATCGCCGATATCTATAGTAGTGCGGAATGTCGGATTAAACTTCATCTCGCCGTTTGCCTGTCTCACACCGACAATTATGACCCCTAAATCTTTACCTATCCCGCATTCATGCAGTGTAAGTCCTGCAAGCTTTGAGCCTTTCTGAATTGTTATCTCCTCCATCTGAAGGTCTATATTCCCGCTTTTTGTGGCAAATTCTATGAAATCGACAACCGCAGGTTTTAACACGGTATGAGCAATTCTAAGCCCTCCGATATGCTAAGGCGACACGCCCTTATCAGCGCCTGCCCTGAAGAGTTTTTGCTCTGACCCTTCCTCTCCTGCCCTTGCAACTATCAGGAGTTTAGGGTTTAACCCCCTTGCAGTCAGGACGACATAAAGATTTTCTGCATCAGTTGGCAGTACCGAGATTAATCCCCTTGCCCTCTCAATCCCTGCCTCCTTAAGGACCTCATCCTGAGTTGCATCACCTTCAAGGATGATAATATTCTCTTTTTCATGAAGTAAATCAGTGGACTTTTCAATAACAGCATATTTCACTCCGCTGTCTTTTAACTCCCTGCATATAATCTTTCCAATCCTGCCGTAACCGCAAATGATATAATGGTCTTTCAGTTCCTTTATCCTCTTTTCCAATTTTTTCCTCCCGAATAATTCTTGAAGTTCTCCTTCCAATACAAGCTTTGCCCCTGTATTCAGTACAAATAATACAGTGCTTGCACCGCTTATTATAAGTATAATCGTAAATATCCTGCCGCTGTCAGATAAATCATGAATCTCCTTAAATCCGACAGAGGCAATGGTTATTACAGTCATATAAAGGGAGTCCAGGAAACCCCATCCCTCTATGCCCATATAACCCAGAGCACCAAAGAGTATGATAAAAGTTATTAAAATTAAAGAGAGTGTCAGTCTTTTTTTGATGCTTATCAAAAGTGTTCAGACCTCCGTTTATTATATATCAAATACTACCTCTGCCTCCCATTCTGAATCTTTTTTCGTCAGGGAGAGTCTGTGGTATGTGGCGGCCTTCACAAGAAGCCTCCTCTCATTTACCTTAGGGTCAAAATAAGCGCCCCTGACAACTGCGCTTAATATAGTTTCAGAAAGGCAGATGTCAAACACCTTTCCGACGAAATTATGAGCATCAAAAAGAAACACCAGCTCATTAAGCCACCGGATAAGCAGGGTCTCATAGTTGTCTGCATCAATGACAACAGTCCGTTTGTCTTCTGCCTTGATTTGAGAGGTATCTGTAATGAGTTCAAACATTCCTGATGCGGCATTCTCAAACAATTCTTCCATCGTATTGCCCCGGATTCTGAGTCCTACATCGCCGGAGATGTCAAGTTGTTCGTATTTTCTGCCCTCATCCAATTGCTTCTTTGACAGCCTCAAGCAGTGCATCGGGGGTAAATGGTTTTTCAATATAATTCCATGCACCGAGCTTCAGTGCCTTTACTGCTGTCTCAACGGTGCTGTAACCTGTTATCATTATTACCTTGTTTTCAGGCCATGTATCTTTGATTTTTTTAAGTACCTCAATGCCGTCCATATCAGGCATCTTGAGGTCAAGCAGTACAAGCGTAAATGGCTCTTTCTCAAGCATTTCAAGCCCTTCTTTCCCGCCCAGTGCTGATTTTACTTCATAGCCCTCAGGGATAAGCGTCCTCTCACAGCTCAACCTTATAATTGTCTCATCGTCTATGACTAATATTTTTTTCATACAACCTGTTCTTCCAGCAAGTGTAGTCTAACAAAAAAACTCGTGCCCTTGCCAACGGTACTTTTTACAAGTATCTGTCCCCCGTAATGCCTGACAATCCCATGGCTGACGGAAAGCCCAAGGCCTGTTCCTTTCCCTACGGGTTTTGTGGTAAAAAACGGTTCAAAAAGCCTTGTCTGCAATTCATCCGGTATGCCCGAGCCTGTATCAGTGAATTCAATTTCAACAAACGGTTTATTATCAACAGTAATCTTACGCGTTGCAATGGTTACAGTCCCCCGTTCATTCATGGCATCAGCGGCATTTATGAGCATATTCAGAAATATCTGCTGAAACTGAGAAGTCTCTCCAAGGGCAACAAAATTCTTAGGGTCTAAATTAATATCAAATTTTATGTTATAGAATTTTTCCTGATTCCTTACCATATTAATTGTACGGCTTAATAATTCGTTTACAGGCACTTTTCCTTTCTCAGAGGGTATTGCCCTCGCAAATGTAAGGAGATTCTTTATTATCTTTGCACATCTTTCAGACTGTTCAATAATGACCTTAAGGTCTTCTGCATCTTCGCTGTCAGGCGGGACGCGCTTTAGCATCAGATGGGCAAATGTCACAATTCCCGTGAGGGGATTATTTATTTCATGTGCCACGCCTGCAGCCATTCTGCCCAGTGATGCCAGTTTCTCTGTCTGTATGAGCCCTGCCTGTGTTTTTTGTATCTCTTCTGTTTTTTTAGCGACCTCTGCCTCCAGAGTCTGGGTAAAGCGCTCTTGCTGCTGCCTTGCTGCCTTAATGTCTTTTATCATGGAATTGAAGGAGTTAGTCAGTACCCCTATTTCATCAAAGGATTTTATCGGTATGAAATGATCAAGGTTGCCGGCTGCAACCTTTTCCATGCCGTACACAAGGTGGCTGACAGGTTTAGATACCAATTTATAGAGGATTATCCCCAGAGATGCGGAAATCGCCAGAATAAAAATAGCCACATATCCTGTCAGGGCAAGCCCCTGCCTGAACTGTGCCTTATCAAGCAGCTCAAGGGTAAGGTCAGCCTCAACAAAACCAAGTATTTTCTGCTTGCTTGAGTGTATATGACACTCTGCTGTATAACAGGAAGGTTCATTAGGAATCGGGTCAATGATTTTTAATACCCTGTATCCGTCTCTGGCTTTATAAATAGTCCATTCCTGAGGATTTAACAGGAGCTTAGAAGATTTATCAGGCTCAAGATGACAGCCTTTACAGGCAATAGATTTCTTATCAACCTGACTGTTGACTTCTGTTTTCTGGGAGGAAAAAAAGACCCTGCCGTTATGGTCAAAAATCCTTACCCTGCTTACCCCTTCGGCAATACTCATGTCCTCAAGCGTCTGCTGAATTGCCGCCCTGTGAAAATTAAGCATGCTGTAACGCGTGCTTTTCTTTACAAAGTCTATAAATGAACCGCCGTATCTTACGGCAATGCCAACGAGGTCTTTTTCCTGTTTGTGCAGGAGTGCATACCAAAAGACAAAGCTTCCCACGACTATCAATAAACCAACGGCAATTATAAGTTTTGCGGTAAGTGATTTCTCAGGGTGAAGGAAAATATTTTTCATAGCTGTTTAATTATAAATGGATTTTAGTTTTTTTAAAAGCAGATAGCGATAAATAACTTAAAATAAAGAATAAGCAAGTTAAATACTATGGTTAAATATAGATTGACAGGGGTTAACAATTTTATGTATAAAAATAAGCTGTATGCCCGGAACATATATCCCATTAAATTATTTACCGGTGTTGATAATCTTAATCGTAGCCACGCTTGTGGGCTTGCTCCCCTTGCTTTTAGGCATTATCCTAAGGCCCAAACGGTATTACCCGTTAAAACTTACTCCTTATGAGTCAGGGAATCCCCCTGTTGGAGAGCCGCAGTCTAAGTTTTCTGTCAGGTTTTATATTATTGCTATGCTTTTTGTGGTTTTTGATGTAGAGGCAGTCTTTCTCTATCCGTGGGCAGTAGCATATGACAGGATTGGATTATACGGTTTTATAGAGATGATAATTTTTATTTTTATCCTCTTAATCGGATATATATATGTGTGGGAAAAGAAGGCGCTTGAGTGGGAATGAAAAACGAACAGAACACAGAACACAGAACACAGAACACAGAAGTCCCTCCGCTTATAGAAATTGAAAAGGGAATAAAGATAATTCCCGGTGCGAGCACGATTGTTACTACGCTTGACAAGGTCATTAACTGGGGCAGGAAGTCATCTGTCTGGCCTATGACCTTTGGTCTTGCCTGCTGTGCAATTGAGATGATGTCTGCGGGTGCAAGTCATTATGACCTTGACCGTTTTGGAATAATCTTCAGGGCATCGCCAAGACAGTCAGACCTTCTGATTATAGCCGGGACCGTAACAAAGAAAATGGCTCCGGTTATCCGCAGGGTCTATGACCAGATGCCTGAGCCAAGATATGTAATGGCGATGGGCAGCTGCGCGTGTTCGGGAGGCATATTTAATACATATTCTGTGGTTCAGGGATGCGATACTTTCCTGCCGGTGGATGTGTATGTCCCCGGCTGTCCGCCGAGGCCGGAGGCTTTAATAGAAGGGCTGATGAAACTTCAGGATAAAATTGAGAAGGAATATTTCAGATGGAGCAGGTGGAGGTAAAAAAACCGTAATCCGTAAATCGTAAATCGTAATGAGTAAATACTCATAACGCATCACGCATTACGCATAACGAAGATTATATGGAACCTTTACAGATAGCTGAAAAGATAAAAGAGAAATTTCCCGGTGAGGTTGTTGAGATAACTCAGTTCAGGGAGCAGGTATCAATTACAGTCAAGAGGGATAATATTCTAAATATCTGCCGTTATATACATGACGACGCTGATATTTGCATGGATTATCTGTCAGACCTGTGCGGTGTTGACTACCCCGGGAGAAGACCCCGCTTTGAAGTGGTTTACAACCTTTATTCCTTAAAGCACTGCCACAGGGTCAGGCTTAAGGCGCTTGTCCCTGAGGACGACTCATCAATTGACAGCGTAGTGTCTGTCTGGGCAGGCACAAACTGGCATGAAAGGGAAGCCTGCGACATGTACGGGATTATTTTTAAAGGGCATCCTGATTTGCGGCGCATACTTATGCCGGAGGACTGGGAGGGTTTCCCCTTGAGAAAGGATTACCCGTTAAAGGGACCTGAAGCGGAATACAGAGGTTATGAAGAGGTCAAAGAATTACACAGACATGATAAGGAATGGAATATTTAAGCTTGAACGGTTCATCCCGAAGCATCGGGATAAGCCGTTCAATTAATTATGGAAAACTTAAAAGACAACTTGGACAACGGATTAAAAGACAGTCTTCCCATCGCAACTAAAGAGCTTACTCTTAACATGGGACCGCAGCACCCTGCCACGCATGGTGTCTTAAGGCTTGTGCTTGAACTTGACGGCGAAACCATTGTCAAATGCACCCCTTACATAGGTTATCTGCACAGGGGGATTGAAAAGCTTTCAGAGCACAGAAACTACTTTCAGATAATACCTCTCACTGACCGTCTGGATTATATTGCTTCAATGTCAAACAATATAGGCTACTGTGTGGCAGTAGAGAAGCTCTTTGGAATTGAGGTGACTGAAAGGTCACAATTTATCAGGACCATTGCGGCAGAGATGTCCCGTATATTAAGCCATCTCCTTTGGCTTGGGACCCATGCCCTTGATATTGGTGCAATGACAGTATTCCTTTACTGTTTCAGGGAGAGGGAAAAACTACTGGATTTATTTGAACGCCTCTGCGGCGCAAGGCTTACTGTAAGTTATACGAGGGTAGGCGGCGTAAAAAACGACGTCACCGCTGAATGGTTAGAAGACCTTTATGCCTTTACAGGGGAATTCCCCATGAGGGTGGAACAGTATGAAACACTCATAGACCAGAATCGTATATGGCTTAGAAGGACCAAAGGAATCGGGGTTATTTCTGCTGAAGATGCAATAAATTGGGGATTGAGCGGGCCAACGCTCAGAGGTTCGGGGGTCCCGTATGATGTCAGAAAATTTATGCCATATGCAGCGTATGACAAGGTTAAATGGGAGGTCCCTACGGGTAAAAACGGAGATGTCTATGACCGTTACCGCGTGAGGATGGAGGAGTTCAGGCAGTCAAATTTAATAATAAGGCAGTGTATAGAAAAGATTCCTTCAGGACCTATTATGGCTGATGCACCAAAATTTATTTTACCGCCAAAAGATAAGGTCTTAAACGACATGGAACACCTGATACATCATTTTGTCCTGATAACAAAGGGGCCCCAGACCGCGCCTGAAGGTGAAATTTATGTTGCAACAGAGGCTCCAAAAGGAGAGCTCGGTTTCTATATCGTAAGCGACGGAACAGGCAAACCCTATCGCATGAGGATAAGGACTCCGTCTTTTGTTCATATATCAGCCCTGCCAAAATTTTCTGAAGGCAGTCTGGTTGCAGACATAGTCGCAAGTATAGGGAGCATAGATATAGTTTTGGGGGAATGTGATAGATAAAGAAGGGTTCAAGTGGTCAAGGGTGCAAGGGTTCGAGTGAAGGAAAAAAGACTTATTTCACTTGTCCCCTCGAATCCTTGAATCCTCGAACCCTATAAAGTTATGTTTAACGAAACTGTTTTAAAAGAAATTGACGAGATAAAGGCAAGGTATCCTGATGAAAGGAGTGCACTCCTTCCATCGCTGTATATCGCTCAGAAGGAGTTTGGGTGGTTAAGCCCTAAGGCTATGCTTTGCGTTGCGCAGACATTAAACCTGCCGGAGGCAATGGTTCGCGGGACTGCATCTTTTTATGCAATGTTTAAACATAAGCCTATGGGAAGGCATGTTATACAGCTTTGCACAAATATAGCGTGCATGATTTTAGGTGCTGAGAAACTGGTTGGTTTTCTTAAGACCACCTATGGGCTGGAACCTAATAAAACAACGGCAGACGGGCGTTTTTCACTTGTGATAATGGAGTGCATCGGGGCATGCGGGACGGCACCGGCAATGCTAATTAATACGGATTTCTACGATAATCTGACGGAGAAAAAGATAGAAGACATATTGGGTAAATATAAATAAGGGTTCGAGAGGTCCAGTGGTCAAGGATTTAAGTGATTAATTTAAACTTTTTAATTTTTACATTCACTCGAACCCTCAAATCCTTGAATCCTAGAACCCTTTACTAAAAAGAGTTATGGAAAAGATATTATTAAAAAACATAGAAAATCCTAATTCTGCTGATATTAATGAGTATCTGAAAACCGGCGGATATAAAAACCTTCAAAAGGCTTTTACCCTGCAGCCGAAAGATATAATTGAAGAAATAAAAAAATCTGGCATTAGAGGCAGGGGCGGCGCAGGATTCCCAACAGGCATGAAATGGGGTTTTGCCGCTGCTGACCCGAAATTTCCCAAATATCTTGTCTGCAATGCCGATGAGGGCGAGCCCGGCACTTTTAAAGACAGGCCCATACTTGAGAAAAACCCTCATTTATTAATAGAAGGCATGGTTATATCAGGATATGCGCTCGGCTCTGAATACGGTTATATTTATCTCAGGGGTGAATATCCTTTTGCAAGGGATGTTCTAAACCGTGCGATAAGACAGGCATACGAAAAAAATTATCTTGGGGACAATATTACGGGGAAAAACATAAGATTCCATCTTACCGTATATCAGGGGGCAGGGGCATATATATGCGGTGAAGAAACAGCGCTTATTGAGTCGCTTGAAGGCAGGCGGGGACAGCCGAGGTCAAAACCGCCGTTTCCTGTTAATGTCGGTGCGTGGGGGATGCCGACCATTGTGAATAATGTAGAGACCCTTTCAAATGTGCCGTACATTATGGAAGCAGGCGCTGAGGCTTTTTCAAAGATAGGGAGCAAAGACTGCCCGGGGCCAAAATTATTCTGTGTGAGCGGGTGCGTTGAAAAGCCTGGCGTTTACGAACTCCCCATGGGTACATCCCTCAGAGCAATAATTTACAACTATGCCGGAGGGATTAAGGGGGGCAAAAGGCTTAAGGCAGTCATCCCGGGCGGAATTTCTACGCCTGTATTGCCGGCGGATAGTATTGACTGCCCTATGGATTTTGTCTCTATGCTTAAGTTTGGCAGTATGCTCGGCTCCGGCGCGGTAATTGTTATGGACGAGTCTGTATGTATGGTAAAGGTAACATACAGGGCATTAAAATTCTTTGAGCATGAATCCTGCGGCAAATGCACTCCCTGCAGGGAAGGAACCGAGTGGCTGAGAAAGATTCTTGAAAGGATAGAGCACGGCAAAGGCAGAGAAGGGGATATAGAGCTCTTGCATGATGTCTCAGAA
>JACROO010000083.1:0-6784 GCA_016214355.1 Nitrospirota bacterium
TTTTAAAAAAACGAAAACAAAGCCTTGGATAAAAAAGATGTGGTGCATCGCAAAAATCGACGCAGAATATAGGAAAAGAATGTACAATATTCTTGACTTGTACGAGGCACAATACGACTCAAAAAACCCCCTCGTAAAAATAAATCTCACATTTAAAAAACTGCTGACCCCTACACTAACGCAACTTCCGGCTTAATCAGTCTTGATTTGGCAGGTTTTAATCCTTTTACCTTGATGTAAACAATCGTCTGGCGCGGCTCTCTCTGCTTATCAGCTATCCGTCTGCACCACTTGTTATATTCCTCGTCTCCTTCAACCTGCAAAACAATTTGAGCGTTTCGGGGGATTTTTGCGGCGAATTCAGGGTGCTCCGTAACATAACGGTCAAATTCTGTAACTAATATCGCATGTTTTTTTTCTAATATATTTGTCATCTATTTACCCTCCAGAAAAACATTTTTATAAGTTTTCCAATTTTCCTTTATATCTTCATCTGCTAAAGTTAATACTTCATCAAAATCCATGTAAAGTTCTTTTTTAACCCTTTTCCCATCAATCTGGTATCTATCAATATGTGCAAAACCATGAGCAGCATCGTAACGAATAACTACCTGCCATTTGTCACTAACAAAAACCTCCAATTGAACAGTAAAGCGGGTAACTTTTCCTCTGACAATCTCATGATAATGCCTCTTACGAGTATTTTCCCCCAATGGTATAACGTATTCCGTAACTCCCAAATTGTCTTCCTTTTTTCTCTATTTTACCCTAATTCAAGGGAATTATTAAAATATAACAGTACTTATCATCAAAGACCTCTACTTTTTCTTGCTTGTTGAAATATCGCTGGTTCAATCTTGCAGATTGAACCACCTATTAAATACTTTCCAAATCCAGCAAACTTCCATCTCTGTCAGCCGATGAATAAACCCAGTCCTCTGCCTTCCTTACATATCTCTTTCTTACGGGATTATCTTCAATATACCCGGCCTTGCTCATATAGAATTTTTCACCCCTTATAATCTCAGGCATGTTCGTTTGCTGCCAAAACTGATATTTCCCGTCCTTATCAACAAAAAGTTTCAAAATATTCGGTTCGGTTGCCAGAATATTTTTCTTCAGTTCTTTGGATGTGAATGTTTTAAAATCCCTGACAAACCCCGCCATATCATCGGCCTTTGCTATAAGATTAATATGGTTCAGCATAAATACCCAATTGTAAATTAACAACCCTTTATGTTTTTGACAATATTTTAGCGAGTCCAGAAGGATATTCCATCTGTTATGTCTGTCAAACAGGTAATACCATCGCTTGACTGTTAAGGTTAAAAAGTATATTTCATTGTTCATATCTTTGTTTATTCGGACTGATGGCAATTTTGTTATCCTTTCAAATACAAATAATTCAAATATGTGGTTCAATCTGCAAGATTGAACCAGCATAGACACCACCTTTTCCTCAAAAAATTTAGATGCCTGTATTCCTTTATCCCCTGCCTTTTCTTTTAATGTAACCCCTCCGTGGGGTCAAGTTTGCAACTTGAACCAATACTTTTTCTCGCCTGTTGAAATATCGGGTTCAATTTGCAAAATTGAACCCGCATGTGAGATATGTTATTTTTCTTCATCTTCCGATACACTTATAAGAAATGAGAGGTCTTCTTTATCCTTTGGTCTTACCCCCTGTTTTGTTTTTATCATTGTGGATATGTCAGCAATGGGAATACGCACGCCTTTAAATTTAAAATATTCAATCCCAGCCTTTTCATATGTCATGTCGCATGCCTTTTTCAATAAGTCTATTATTATCTCATCTGCCACTCTTACAACTTCGTATTGTCTGACATCATCAGGAGACACCTCTTTAATAGCATTATCAGGCAGAAATGACAGGGCGTTTTTGATTTTCAATATATTGTCATTAGATGGGTCTACAAGCAGGTCAATATCCTCTGTGGCTCTTGGAAATCCGTAATAGTTTATTGCAAAACCTCCAATGAGGACATATTTTGCATCTTCTTCATTAAGTCTTTTGCAGACAGCTACTAAATCGTCTATTGTTGGTGGTCGGGGTGTTTTCCCCTCAACATCCTGTGATGCCATTTTTCTGCCTCCTCAAAGGTTTTAAATTTAAAAACACCCTTTGGTACGAAGGTCTTATCTTTTCTGAATTCTACGGCCAGATGAAAGAATTTATTTAATTCTTCAGTAAATCCTTTTTTATGCCTTATATTTCTGTTTGATTCTCTGTCAGCATCTTCAAGGTTTTTAAATTTTAATACAGCCATTCATACCTCCTATAAGGTTTGCAAATGCATGCTTGGATTATATCCTCACTTATGCGGTTTTTTCTTCACCCACTCAATTATCTCTTCTACCATTGCCTCAATGGTCGCTTCTTTTGGCATGATGTAAACTGTCAGACCGGCTTTTTGAACTGCCTTTGCAGTTACAGGTCCTATTACAGCAATTGCAACTCCTTTAAGAAGTTCGTGTGCATCTTCACCCATTATCTCCATAAAATTATTAAAAGTACCTGCACTTGTAAATGTAGCTATTGAAATTCGCCCTTCTTTCAGAAATCTCCTCAATCTCTTTCCGTGAACTTCAGGCTTTACTGTTCTGTATGCAGTTACAACATCTATTTCACCACCAAGCTCCTTAACCTTCTCTGGAAAGATTTCCCTTGCAGTCTCAGCACGGGGAAGGAGAAACCTCATTCCCTTGAATCCTTGAATCCTTGAACCCCCCGGCCTCGCTCCGCGAAGCGGGGCGGGCTTGAACCCTTTTATTGATTTAATAAGCCCTTCCGCATTAAATTCCTCGGGGACTAAATCTACCTTTATCCCATATTTTTTTACCTCTATCGCTGTTTTTGTGCCGATTGCACAAATCTTAATTCCCTTCAAATCTCTTATGTCTCTATCCAGTTCAAGAAATCTTTTAAAGAAATTTTTAACGCCATTGGTGCTTGTTAATATAATCCAGTCATAGGAATTTATCTTTGATATAGCCTGGTCAAGCTCTTTCCAATCCTGAGGCGGCACAATCTCAATAGTTGAAAATTCCATTATCTCGGCGCCGAGTTCCTCTAACGGCTCAAAACCGCCTGAATGTTCCCTTGTCACAAGAACCCTTTGCCCAAAAAAAGGTTTTTTCTCATACCACTTCAGCGTATCCCTCAGCTTCACAACATCACCAACTACCATAACTGCAGGAGGTCTTATATCCTCTTCCTTTACCAGTCTTGCAATGTTCTTTAAATCACTGACAATGGTGGCCTGCTCAGGCCTTGTACCCCATCTTATGACAGCCACAGGCGTATCAGGGCTTCTGCCGTTGTCAATAAGCCTCTGACACGCAAGGCTGATATTTTTTACAGTCATAAGGAATACAATGGTTCCAACGCCTGTTGAAAGTTTTGCCCAGTTAATTGAGCTTTCCCCTTTTGATGCATCTTCATAACCCGGAACCACTGCAAAAGATGACGAATAAAGCCTGTGTGTAAGGGGAATTCCCGCATAGGCAGGAGCAGCTACTGCAGAACTAACACCGGGAACAATTTCAAATTCAACTCCATTTCTCGCAAGGACCTCTGCCTCTTCTCCGCCTCTTCCAAATACAAAAGGGTCACCGCCTTTTAAACGGCATATAATCCTGCCTTCTTTTGCCTTTTCTACAAGTATCTGGTTTATCTGCTCCTGCGTCATTGTGTGCTGTCCGCCGCGCTTGCCTGCATAGATGAACTCTGCATCGTGATTTATGTAATTTAATACCTGTGCATTCAGATGGAAGTCGTAAACAACCACCTCTGCCTTCTGAAGACACCTGAGCCCTTTTACAGTAAGCAGCCCGATGTCCCCGGGACCAGCACCGACAATGTAAACTTTGCCTTTCATTTCTTAATTTTCCCGAATAAAAATCTCATGAAATAATAACACATTTGTCTATTAAAAATAATTGGTTCATTCGGAACAAAGTTGAATAACCACAGAGACACAGAGGCACGGAGGGATGTTTTATTCATTGCAAATTGTAAAACTATCATCTATCAATTAATTTTTAAAATGATAATTTTGCAATGATAAATTTGCATTTTAAATTTCTCTGTGTCTCAGTGCCGTAGTCGATGACTCGTAGAGTAGTTTATATAAATTAAGTTTTCACCTAAAATACGAAAGGATGATGTAGAAATGAGAAATGATGTAAGTGTTCGTGTAGCGCAAGAAACTTAAATAACCCAGCGGCAATAGAAATTACATCAACATATAGAATGCCTCCCCGGAAAAGGCAGTCCCCGAGAAGGCACCCCTTAGTCCTGCTGATTACTTTTTTCCAATGGTTGTTCCCCTCTTTTTACCCGCAGTTTATTTCTTTTTCTCTGCTGGGGCTGCCTTTTTCTCTGTTGGGGCTGCCGCCTTCTTTTCTGCTGACGGCACTTTAATGTCTATACTCTTTGCAGTATTCTTGCCATCAGCCTCGGTATAATTAACCGCCACATTCTCTCCTGCTTTGATGTCCGCGAGGGTTTTCTTGCCCTTACCGCTTGTTATCTTGGTTTTGTCGTTAACCTGAACCGTGATGTCGCCCTTTTTGCCTTTTACTACAACGGTGTTAGCCGCTGCATCAACTGAAACGACATCGCCTGTTACATGCTTAGCTGCCGGTTTCATTGCAGGAGCCATCTCCTTTTTCTCCATAGGAGCGGCTTCTTTCTTCTCTGCAGCAATGGTCAAGGATGTAACAGCAAAGACAAGGGTCAATGCGAGAACAATTGCTATTGCCTTCTTCATTTTAAATCACCTCCTTTCGTAGATAGTAAAATTTTGGTTCTTCTCCCATTTAGTTGGTAAAAACTGAGCCCTGCTCTATTGAATAACTTGATAGTTTGAAAGCCGCTACCCCCCATGGACATAAACCTCTATATGGTTTCAAACCGGGAAGAGCGATTGTATCTACTACCTTGTTGGTTGTAGTATCAATCACCGATATGTTATTGCTGCCACAGTTAGAAACATACGCTTTACCATCAGCAAGGGCTACAGATATTGGCTCTGTGCCAACTTTTATTGTGGCTTCTACAGTATCATTCATCGTATTGACTACCGATATGGAGCTGCTTCCCCTGTTGACTACATAAGCCTTGTGTTTGGCAGAGTCTACTATTACATTGGATGGTGTGCTGCCCACTTTTACTTTCGCTACCACCTTCTTGGCATTGGCGTCAACTACAGGCATCACATCAATCTTATCACCCACTGCATATACCTTGTTGAGTACGGTATCCACTCCTATTCCAACAAAACTGTCGGTATTTTCAAGATTCTCTACAGTGCCAACCATTTTCTTAGTATTGAGGTCAAGAATGGAAAGGGTGGCGTTGTGGCAATTCACCACATATGCCTTTTGATTGGCAACATCTAATGCCACATTGTATGCCCCTATCCCCGGCGGCACATCTGTTTGAATAAACCCTCCCGGTAAGGTGAGAACACCATCCAATGTAGAAATTAGGATATTGATCCCATTAATAATAGGGCTCGTTACATAAAGAAGCATAACCGGTAAATTTTTGACCCATTGGTTTAGATCAATGTTATGTATGTTCGGATCAAGCGCCACATACCACGGATAAGGATTAACTGATATTGAACCAATCACATTATGGCTATTAGTATCAATTACCGAGACAGTATTATCTCCTCTGTTGACTACATAAGCTATCTTATAGGCAGGATTATATGCTATCCCTGTTGGTGAAGAGCCGACATTTAATGTTGCAACGGCTTTATTATTTGTTGTGTCAATCACCGTAACAGAATTATCAGAATTATTTACTACATACAGATGGGCAGCTGCGGCAAAAACTCCAACAGCGGATAAAATAACTACTATCAGACCTCCAAAAATGCTTAATACTAACTTCTTCAATTTCATTTTTACCTCCTTTTTCATTTATTACGTCAAGTCAAAACAAAAACTTTAATTTTTTCAGCGAGTCAAGCTTTTATTTTAATAGACTTTGCTTCAAGAACACCTTCTTTTGTAGCGGTATATTTTACTATGACTGTTTTGTCTTTCACTATCTTATCTAAATTAATCGGCTTCCAATTGGCGTCATAAATGGTTGTTGTAGACTTCACCAAAAAAATATATTTTTGTCCGTTTTTACCTGTCACCACAATCTCTGACCTTGTTCCCTTTACAGCATCAGCTAAAGATACAGCGGTGACTTTTCCAATTAAACAGAAAGAATAAATTAACTGCTATAACAATAAGAGTTAATTTTCTCATATCAAAACGTATTATTTTAATATTTTTATGATTAAATTATCCTTAAAATAAGATTAAAAATTTTTAATCTTTATCTGGTAAATATTAAGGTGCACTACTGAGATAGTGGCAGGAAAATACTAAATGTTGAGCCTTGGTCAAGCCTGCTATCTACTTCAATGTTACCTCCATGTGCTTCGGTAATTGACTTAGCTATACTTTAACCCAGACCAAACCCTGAAAGAGTGCGAGATTTATCAAGACGGTAGAAACGCTCAAAAATGTGAGGGAGGTCTTTCTCTAATATCCCTATTCCTGTATCGCTAATAATTATTTTGGCGTAAGCCTTTTCTTTAGTTACATTTATTGCTACTTTACCGCGTTGAGGTGTATACTTTATTGCGTTATCCAGCATATTAAGGAATAAACGCTTTAGCTTATCTCTATCACCACTTATAATTATTTTTTCGTTTGCAGATAAAAAGAAATCAGTACCCTTCTGTTGAGCCAA
>JACROO010000083.1:6844-12892 GCA_016214355.1 Nitrospirota bacterium
CAGACGGGTAACATCCAGGGGTCTTATTTCAAGGGCAATTGCATTACTATCAAAGCGAGCAAGCATAAGCAAATCTTCAACGATTTTAGTAATCCTATTTACCTCTTCTAAATTACTGCGTAAAATTGAATCGTACTCCTCATTTGAACGGACTTTCTTTAAAGAGACTTCAAGTTCACCTTTTAATATAGACAAGGGTGTTTTAAGTTCATGTGTAAGGTCCTCAATGAATTTTCGCTGCGAGGAAAAGGCATGTTCAAGCCTTGAAATCATCTCATTAAAGGTATCTGCCAACCTTTTAATCTCATCTTTCGTATCAGGTAGAGCTATTCTTACCCCCAGATTTTCTGCTGTAATCTGATGTATAGTATTTACCATCTTATTAAATGGACTTAACGTTATCTTCGCCAAAAAGGTACCTATTACACCTGTCACAATCACAGTAATGGGTAAGAGAATAAATAATATCAATCTAAGGTCTTTCAATGCTGAGTCAATAGAACTAAGCTGACCGGCAACCACTACAATATAAGCAATATTACTATTCTCAATTACAGGTATAGTCAATGTCCTTAACGTTAACTGCTTACCCGGCTTTAGCTCCATAGTAACATCATCAAAATGCTTAGCTTTTTTGGACACATAATTAAAAAATTTTTTCTGTATATTTGCGATGTCTGGTATATTTTTTGAAGAAGAAATAAGTTTTCCCTTAGCATCAAAAATCTGGACAATAATATTAAGTAATTTAGGGTCATTTGTTTTCTCCTCAACCCAGCGCTGGGCAATCTTTGCAAAATTGATATTGTTTATCTTGCTAAACACATTTAACTCCATTCTGTCCTTCATTGCTTCCAATCGCTCGGTTTCCCAATAAGTATCTATAGAATCTATAATCCCTTTTGCCCTTGATTGTAATAAACTATCTAAATCATCGTATAATTTTTTACTGAAGTTCTGATAAAGCAGCACGATAAACAATAAAAGGGTAAGTGTTAAAACAAGCATGTACCAGAGAATAATTTTAAATCTTATAGAGCGAATGAACATATTAGTTTATTCTTTCAGGATATAGCCCCTACCTCGAACTGTATGAATCAATTTGTTATTAAAGTCCCTATCAATCTTATTGCGCAGATAGTTAATGTAAACATCTATAACATTTGTTAAGGTATCAAAGTTTATATCCCAGACATGTTCAGAAAGCATCGTCCTGGTAACAACAACCCCTTTGTTACGCATAAGATACTCCAATAATGCAAATTCCTTGGCGGTTAACTCAATTTCCTTACCTGCCCGTGTAACTTTATGGGTTAGTAGGTCAAGAACGAGGTTGCCTACCACTAATTTAGCAACCTGCGTAGATTCAGCTCTTCTTAAGAGGACGCGGACCCTTGCCAGAAATTCCTCAAATGCAAATGGTTTGGTTAAATAATCGTTTGCACCAGAGTCTAACCCTTTAACTTTATCTTTTACCGAGTCTTTGACCGTAAGCATAAGTATAGGTATAGAGACTTTTTCATCTCTTAATCTTCTGCATAAAGTAATACCATCAATTTTAGGGAGCATTAAATCCAAAACTATCAAGTCATATTCTTCGGTGGTAGCCAAAAAATGACCTTGTTCACCATCGGTTGCAATATCTACAGAATAACCTTCTTCTTTAAGTCCGCGCTTGATAAAATCAGCAATTTTTTTCTCATCCTCTATTACTAAGATACGCATCTTACCCTTGTTTTATGACTCATAATTTCAATTGTAATCTCTTCCTATAAATATAAAACAAAACAAATGAAAAATGTGTTAAAATATTATTTGAGGCACTTGCAAAAGTCACGATTTGTCACCCTGAATTTATTTCAGGGTCTCATAACACATTGATATTATTAGATGCTGAAACAAGTTCAGCATAACAAAATGCGGTCTTTTTAGACTTTTGCAAGAGCCTCAAACATTTAGAACTAACTGAATATGCTTATGGAAACTTCAATAAGCAGTATATCAAAAAAAGAATATTCTAAAAATGAATTGATCAGTGGGAAATTAATACGCACAACTCTTCTGAATGAAATTAAAAAAGACTACCCTGATTTTAACGAAGAGCAGTATATATCCATCTCCGAATTAAATTTTTACAGACAAAGATACATTGAAAACACCATGAAAGAGGAATTGGGTTCCCTTACCAATTTGGAGCATGAAGTTTTGGAGAGTATCAAAGAAGGCGATCTGATTGCAGAAAATATAGATGAGACATTCAAGCAAAAACTGACTTTCGGGCAAAGACTCGCTGATAAAATTGGTAGTTTTGGCGGAAGCTGGTCTTTTATCTTACTTTTCATGATATCCCTTTTTGCATGGATATCCATCAATGTTTATGTTCTGGTACAAAAACCTTTTGACCCGTATCCGTTTATCTTTTTGAATCTTATCTTGTCCTGTCTGGCAGCACTACAGGCTCCGATTATAATGATGAGCCAGAACAGACTTGAGGAAAAAGACAGAGAACGGTCTAAGCATGATTATAAGGTAAACCTGAAAGCCGAACTTGAAATAAGAATGCTGAATGAGAAAGTTGACCACCTAATCCTGAACCAGCAGCAGAAACTTCTTGAAATCCAGCAGATTCAGATAGATATGATGAAGGACATAATGAACGAATTGTCGCGTGACGGCAAATGATTCGCCCTATGTTAATGGATAAGAACACGACAGAGAATCAAAAATCATCAAAAATCCGTAACCGCCGTGTGCACATGGCCAATGAGCGGACATTCCTTGCTTGGATAAGGACGAGCATAGGGATAATGGCCTTCGGTTTTGTTGTCGAGAAGTTTGCACTGTTTGTAAAACAGATATCATACCTCTTAGGCAAAGAGGTTGTTCCCCCTCCACGCGGGTATTCATCATTCTTCGGAATCTCTCTCGTGGCTCTCGGTGCCTTGATGGGTATGCTCGCATTTATCAGGTATAAGAAAGTTGAGAAGCAGATAGATAAAGATACATACCAGCCCTCATTAATACTCGACATACTGCTTACCATCTCTGTCCTCGCAATTGGGGTATTCCTTGTGATTTATCTGATTCATAGTATCTAAAGACCACGATATATAGCCTATGGACAGGATTTTAGAGCTTACAGGACATTTCCCATATATAGGGCTTTTTATCCTGCTCATATTAGGCGGCATCGGATTCCCATTCCCTGAAGACATGACCCTTATCCTCTGCGGATTTTTAATATTCCACGATGTAGTGAAACCAATTTTTGCCTTGTTGGTTGTTTATGCCGGATTATTGATAACGGATTTTTCCCTCTACTTTGTTGGCAAGAAATATGGCTGTATGATTGTTAATCATAAGAGATTCCGTAAAATCATATCGTCTGAAAGGCTTTCGAGGCTTGAGAGTAAATTTAATAAGAGAGGGGTTTTTGTCATACTGATTGGAAGACATCTGGTTGGTTTGAGGGCACAGATATTTCTTGCAGCAGGTGTTATGAGGATGTCGGCATTGAAATTTATAATGGCTGATGCTGTTTCTTCAATACTTACCATTGTCTTAATGGTCGGTTTGGGTTATGCCGGAGGAAATAGCCTGGAAGTCATAAAGAATGACATTACAAGAATTGAACATATAGGGATTTTATTGGTTGTAACTGTGCTTGCAATCTATCTGTTCTTAAGATATTTTAAGACAAGGCATGTGGATAAGAATTTTTTGTAAAATTTAAATAGTTATGTCTATTGGAGGTATGCAATGTCTTTAAAAGAAGAACTGGAAAGACACGGCGAATGGCTTTTTAAATGGAGAAGTTACCTGCCTTTACTCATTCTGCCCATTGTGCTTGTTGCTTTGAAAGATTTTGAACATCTGGAGTATGTTTTGGGAGACACAATAGATGACCTCTGGCAGGGATTTTGTATAACTCTGTCCCTTTTAGGACTGACTATCCGCTGCACTACTGCCGGCTATGTCCCGAAGGAGACATCAGGGAGAAATACAAAAAGACAGAAGGCGGAATCACTCAATACCACAGGGATGTACTCCATAGTAAGGCATCCGCTTTACTATGGCAATTTCTTTATAATGCTGGGCATGGCATTGTTTGTTGAAGTCTGGTGGTTAACGCTGATTTCTGTCATGGCATTCTGGCTATACTATGAGCGGATAATGATTGTGGAGGAGGAATTTTTGCGAAGAAAATTCGGGAATGTATATGTAGATTGGTCAGAGAAGACACCTGCATTTCTGCCAAGATTCAGAAACTGGCAAAAACCTGAATTGCCATTTTCATTTAAGGCTGTTGCTGCGCGTGAATATACAACTCTTTTTGTAATAATCGCCTCTTTTTCTTTTATGGAAATTACAGGAGACATATTTGTAAAAAGTGAATTAGATTCGGCATGGGCAGCAGTATTCATTGCCGGCTTTATGCTGTATTCAACATTAAGGATTTTAAAGAAGAAAACAAAAACCCTTTATGTTGAAGGGAGATAATGGAACATAAAATTATTGAATCCCTTCTCCCTCACCTCAACCATTGGGGTTATTATGTCCTCCTTCTGATGACCTTTCTTGAGACATCGGCATTCCTCGGCTTTCTTGTACCTGGGGAGAGCATGGTGGTCATAGCTGGCCTTCTGACATCAAGGGGAGTTCTTGAATTGGGCGATGTGATATGGGTTGCATCATTGGGTGCGATAATGGGGGATACAGTGGGATATTTTATCGGCCGCAGGTTTGGAGAGGGATTTTTCCTTAAATACGGTAAATACTTTTTCTTCAAAAAGGAATATCTTGACGAAGCCCAAGGATTCTTCGACAAACATGGCGGGAAGACCGTGTTCTTTGGTCGCTTTATGGCATGGCTCAGGGCCTTTGCCCCGGTTGTTGCAGGAATTTCAAAGATGCATTACCCGGGGTTTCTCTTTTTTAATGTGGCCGGCGGCATAGCATGGGCAGCAACATTTTCATTGCTCGGTTATTTTGTTGGTAATAGCTGGGATATAATCAGGGCATATCTTGGCCGTATTGGTATCTTTGCATTTATCTGTGGTGCTATCGCCGTATTCCTTTATTTCTTCCTCACGAAAAGGAAGCGATTTATTAAGAAGAGAATCGGCTGGATTGATAGAAGACTATCCTCTCATATGCCAAAGATATGGGACTTTGTAAAAAGCCGTTTTAGCACAGGAGAATGGTATGGATTGAATCTCACAATGGGTATTGTCTTTCTTGTTTTTGCCCTTTTCTCCTTTGGTGAAATTATTGAGGATTTAGTAGATAAGGAGACACTATTTTACCTTGATTTCCGGATACAGCAGTTTGTAGAAGTGATAATCACTCCTCAGATAACGAGGTTCATGGTAGACATAACCAATCTTGGCGGTGTCTATCTTGCCTTGGTTGTGGTTGGCGCAATGACCCTATATCTTTTGTATAGAAAATACTGGTGGGAGCTTTTTACTCTCTTTTTAGCAGTTGGCGGTGGGGGAACTGTTCTAATCTTTTTAAAACTCTTTTTTCACAGGCCGCGACCAAACAGGCAGATGGTAACGGTTCATGGCTATAGTTTTCCAAGCGGACATGCCCTTGCTGCTGTGATAATATATGGTTTTTTAATCTATATAACATGGAAATTGGTAAAGAGTGAGGTATTAAGGTTTATAATATTTTCCATATCAATTCTTGCAATCATCCTTGTTGGAATTAGCCGTGTGTATCTCAATGTGCACTGGCTAACAGATATCCTCGGCGGATATGCTGCCGGGTTTGCATGGCTTATATTCAGCATTATTATGGTGAATACGATCATGCCGCATTATAGGAATGCTCTATAAAGTGCTTGTCAACGTTACCCATAAAAGGTTTCAAAAAATTATCCCCCCTGAAAAGCTTTCAGCCCTTGAGGATAAATTTAATAACAAGTTGGTTCCTAGAAATTTTAGAAAAGATAAAACATTCTTGTAATTTCGTACTATGCTAAAAAGTCTCTATTTTCCAGCTACATTGCACGGATTGAAAGAGCTACAACAGCTATTAGAA
>JACROO010000084.1 GCA_016214355.1 Nitrospirota bacterium
TCATTGATTCACTTAATACGTTAAAAACTACAGTTTGGCAAGCCGGTGCTTTAGTAATTTTAGTGGTTTGGTTTTTCTTAAGGCGGTTCCTGCCTAGTCTGGTTATTGCTTTTACGATCCCGTTTTCGCTATTAATCGCGTTTATCTACCTTTTTATAACCGGTAAGACAATTAATACGATTAGTCTTTCTTCTTTGATCATCGCTATCGGCATGGTTGTGGATAACGCTATTGTAGTAGTGGATAATGTGTCCCGGCATCTTGAAAGAGGGCAGAAACCCAGGGAAGCCGCTATTTTCGGGACATCGGAGATGTTTTTATCCATTGGCGCATCTACTCTTACCACAATTGTCGTTTTCCTTCCCATGCTTTTTGCTACAGGTGTAGTAAGTATTATATTTGGAGAACTGGCAATTATTGTAACCGTTACGCTTTTAGCCTCATTATTTACTGCCGCGACTTTTAGCCCGATGCTCTGTTCCAAATGGTTAAAGTTTAATAATAACGGCAATAATAAGAAAAACAAGTTATTCGGCAGGTTTTATCGGATTTCCGAGAGCTGGTTTAAATCCTGGGAAGAATTGTATGCTAAAAGTTTGGCATGGTGCCTGCGTCATAAGAAAATAGTTATATTCGGGTTTATGGGCGTATTTATTATAAGCATATTTTTGGTGAAATTTATCGGCACAGAATTTGTGCCTGAACAGGATACTGGAGATGTTCGTCCTTCTGTTTATTTACCTATAGGTACCCGTGTTGAAGAGACCGATAAAGTAGCGGCACAAATAGAAAATATTTTCAAGCAAGATGTTCCAGAAGAGAAATTTCTTTATGTGCGGTTGGGTCAAAGCAGCGGAATGGGGGCGATAATGGGGCAATCTTCGGGAAGTCATATTATTGGAGGAGGTGCGAAGCTCTCGCCAAAGACGGAAAGAAAACGTTCCGTTAAAGATATCGCGCAGTTTGTTAGAAATAAGATTAGACGGATCCCTGGAGTTATAAAAATAGACATTTCAACAAGTAGTCCGGTGAATACTATTTCTATGATTACTGGATCAACAAGCAAGCAGATTCAAGTTGAAATTATCGGGCATTCTCTTGAGAGTACTGATGTTGTTGCCAAGAAATTAAAAGAAGTCATAGAAAAAATTCCTGGTGCTGTAGATGTAACAATTTCGCGTGAAATGAATCGTCCTGAACTAAGAGTAGAAGTGAATCGTGAAAAGGCGGCGGCTTTAGGAATTGATATTAGCACTATTGCTGATAGCGTTAAGGCTTTTGTGGATGGCATAACTGCTACTAAATATCGAGAGAAGGGTGACACCTATGATATCTATGTGCGTTTAGAGGAGAAATTTCGAGCAAAGCCCGAAGATGTGGAAAATTTATCAATTGTTTCATCCCTTAGCGGAAAGCAGGTGAAGTTAAGCAGTATTGCTCGGGTTTATGAAGCAAGCGGCCCGCTTGAAATTGAACGTAAGAACAGGGAAAGAGTGGTTAAGGTTGAATGTAATACTTACAAGCGGCCAATGGGAAAGGTTACCGAAGACATTAAGGATGAGTTACGCAAGATTACGATACCATCAGATATTACGATAGAATTCGGAGGTTCGGTTGAGGAGCAATCCAAGGCTTTTGGCGATTTGTTGCTTTTGCTTATTTTGGGCATTGTTTTAGTTTATATGGTCATGGTAGCGCAATTTGAATCGCTGTTAGACCCTTTTATTGTTATGTTTGCCGTTCCTTTTACCTTTACCGGGGTAATTTTGGGATTCATTTTAACCGGCACCACTTTGAATATCTATAGTTTCTTAGGCATTGTTATGTTGATGGGGGTTGTAGTAAATAATGCCATTGTTCTAATAAGCTATATAAATATCTTACGGGCAAGAGGTTTATCTATGTTTGAAGCGGTAACCGTAGGAGGGAGAGAAAGGTTGAGGCCGGTGCTTATGACTACCATTACCACCCTTGTTGGGTTGTTGCCTTTGGCTTTATCTGTCGGTGAAGGTTCGGAGATGTGGCGGCCTTTAGGCATCACGATGGTCAGCGGTTTGACGCTTTCTACCTTTGTTACGATGTTGTTTGTCCCTGTTCTTTACGCAATATTTGAAGAAAGAATAAAGAAAAATCACGCTAATGGAGTTGAATGATGAAGAAAATGATAATGGTCGCGTATAACGAGGCAATTGAAGAAGAAGTAAGGGTAGCTATGAAAAAAAGCATCCTCAAGAATTACACCAAAATTAACGGAGTCTTTGGGCGCGGTGAAACTTCAGGAACCCATATGGGCGATGACATCTGGCCCGGGCGGAACAATATCATTTTGACAACGGCCGATGAGGCACAGGAAAAACAATTTCTTCTTTGTGTGCGGGATCTGCGCAATAAGCTCGGCAAAGAGGGTATTAAGGCTTTTGTCTGGAATCTGGAAGAGATTACATAAGCATTACCTATGTTTATAGGCAGGTTGAATGGTAGAACCCGAATTAAGATTACAGTTTACATTTTGGAAACAAGTTAACCTTGATACTAATAAAATCGGGTTGACTTTTAAACAAGCGCAGACGCTTATTTTTTTAAGACGTAACCCTGGTGTTACTATGACTGCAATTGCAGAAGAAATAGGCTTAACTGCGGCTGCAATAACTGGTTTAATTGATAGGCTAACCGAGAAAAAATTGGTGTTGCGTAAATACGATCCTACCAATAGAAGGGTGGTTCTAGTTGAAATTAGCGATAAAGGTAAAAGTAAGGCTAACCAATTTATAACAATTTTTAAAAGGAGGATGCCGTGGGAAAGAAATGCAGGAAAACAGATTTAAGTGAAGTTGTCAAAGTAAAGGCGAAGGAATTGTGGGAGAAGGGCGGATGTAAGCAAGGTAATGATTTGGAATATTGGTTAGAGGCTGAGAAGATTGTAAAAGGGCAAACCAGCAAATAAGAGCAGTTAAAGCCCATGCAGATAATTATTGTCCATAGTCTCACGAAAAGTTTTGGAAGTTTATGCGCGGTAGACCACGTGTCATTCTCTGTGCCTAAGGGAGATATATTTGCCTTTCTTGGTCCTAATGGAGCAGGGAAGTCAACAACCATTAAAATGCTGACCACGGTCCTATCTCCAACCGGAGGAAGCATGAATGTGGGCGGATTTGATGTGCTTGCGCAAAAGAACGAGGTTAGGGCTTCAATAGGAGTTATATTCCAGGATCATGCTTTAGATGATGACTTAACTGCCTATGAGAATTTATATTACCATGCGGTGCTTTATAAGATTCCCAAGAGCCAAAGGAAGGAAAGAATTGAAAAACTTCTTAATGATATCGGTCTCTCTAACAGGAAAGACAACTTAGTAAGGAATTTTTCAGGAGGCATGAAAAGGAGAGTTGAGATTGCAAGGGGTTTACTGCATTCTCCAAAGATATTATTCCTTGATGAAGCGACGCTGGGTTTGGATGTGCAGACAAAGAATTTCTTTTGGGCGTATTTAAATAGAATAAATAAAGAGGAGGGTGTAACCGTATTTTTTACTACTCATAATCTTGATGAAGCCGAAAAAAATGCAAAGAGGATCGCGATTATTGACAATGGAAAGATCTTAATTGAGGGCACCCCAGGCGAAATTAAGAAAAAGACTGATACGGATACATTGGAAAAAGCATTTCTTAAGCTGACAGGGTATGATATTCGGGAGCAACCGGCTGACCATGTTGATGTAATGAGGAAGAGATTTAAGCGATGAACAGCGCCTTAATGGTTGTGTGGGATAGGCAGATCAAAGAATACTTTAGGAATAAGCAAAGAATGATCGGAACTTTAGCCCAGCCTTTGCTATTTCTGGTTACCTTCGGTTTCGGCCTAAGCTCAACCTTTAAACAAGCAGGAAATTCAGCGCGATAATGAACGGCATGTCCCTGATTTGGGATAAGCAGTTCGGGTTTTTAAAAGAAACTTTAGTGGCGCCGGTGTCAAGAGCGAGGCTATTATTTGGAAGATGTTTAGGAGGCGCCACAACAAGTATCTTCCAGGGGTTTATTGTGATTACTTTTGCTTTTTTAATGGGATTTAGGATTTCTAACTGGGCGCTATTTCCATTAGCGCTTATTCTTATGTTCCTCACAGCGCTTATGTTCAGTCTTTTAGGCACAATCCTTGCTTCAAAATTTGACGATATGCAGTCTTTCCCGACCATAATGAACCTTTTAGTTATGCCGATGTTCTTTCTGTCCGGCGCATTATTCCCAATCAATAATTTTCCAAGTGTTATTAAAATTTTAGCAAAGATTAATCCGATGACCTACTGCGTAGACTTATTAAAATATGCTTTTGGTGGAAAAGCAGAGTTTAACATATTATTGAATATTTCTGTTTTAGCTGTTGGGATTATTGCGTTAGGCATATTAGGCACATATTTTTTCAATAGGCTAGAAACTTAAAATATTTGGGAATAAAACCCATACTTTTGCGTCTAATATATGGAAAAACAAATGAATGAGGATATCTTCTCTATTGAACGGTTTATTGCCGGAGATGCAGAAGGGTTTGAAATACTGGTAAGAAAATATCAAAATAGGACTTTGAATATCGTCTATTCGCTTATCGGGCAGGACAGGGAAAACGAGGATATTGTGCAGGAGGTTTTCTTGAAGGTTTACCACAGCTTAGGTTCTTTTAGGCAAAATTGCCAATTTTCCACCTGGCTTTACCGTATTACGGTGAATACAACCTATGATTTCTTACGAAAAAGAAAGAATCTCGTTAATGATGAAATAGCCATAGAAAAGAGTATAAGTAGCAATGACGGCCCGGTTGAAGTGTTAGTAAAGAAAGAAAAGAAAACAATGCTCGAAAAGGCATTGGCAAATATACCGCTGGAGTATAGAACAGCACTTGTGCTTAAAGATATCGAAGGATTTGATTATAAACAGATAGCAGAGATTCTATGCTGCAGGATTGGTACGGTGGCGTCAAAAATTTCCCGCGCAAGACAGTTCCTTAGGGGAGAGTTGCTTAGACTGGAAGAATACTTAAAATGAAAGAGTGCGAAAGAGTAAAAAAACTTTTGTCTCGTTATCTTGACGAGGAGATAACCGGTATTGATGCTGCTTTTGTTAAGCAGCATCTGGATATCTGCAATATTTGCAATAAAGAATATCTGGAGTTTCTTAAAGTTAAACAGCTTATGCTGAAGAAAGAACGCAAAAGCTTGCCTGAGGATTATCTAATTTCCCTTTTGAAAGAGAAAATTACAAGCCGACAGTATGCTGAAGAGAATATATCGTGGTTGACGGGTTTGAGCAATCTTTCCCGCCGGCTTATTCCTATTCCTATTGCTGCGATTGTATTATCGGTTGTATTCTTGATCGTAGTTTCCGGGCAGAAGATTACCGCTTACTCGCTGGATGAACATATATTAAGCGGGTCACAAACGACAACAGGTATGGCTTTGGGAGTAATCTTAGGTACGCAAAACTAATAGAAGGAGGTAGCTAGGATGAATAAAAATGCAGTGTATTTGGCGGTATTTGCAGCTTTGTGTGTTTTGGCTGGTGTATTAGCTGGGGCAAGCATAACCAGACGGACGAATTTTCCATGGCCTAGGCCGGAAAAGTCAGGTTTTAGGGAGAAGGCCGAACGTTTTATGGGATATGGCCCGAGAGGTCCAGGAGAAAGAATGGGCGGCGGCGGGCCTATTGAGATGTTGACAGCCAAACTAGATCTTAACCAAGAGCAGAAAGTAAGAGTGGTGAGTATTTTAAAGAAGACGCAGCGGGCAATCGATGACGTAGGGAAGAATATCCGTAGCGCTATTGACCAGATTAGGGAAAAAAGCGATAAAGAGATTATGAGTATCCTTACGCCTGAGCAGCAAGAAAAATTTAAGGCGTTACAGAGAGAATTTAGTAGAGGATGCGGTCAGCGGGGACCAAGAGAAGAGCATGGTCCAATGGGGGAACACCGGTTGCCTCCGGGCGAAGAGTTACCACCACCCCAGGAATAACAGGTAAGAATCCTGAAAAACGTGCTTAAATACCTCAAGATTTATTCTATAGCCCTGGTTTTATTATTCATTTTTTATAATTCGCTATTTGCCGAAGAAATTCTTATATGGCAGGAATGCATTAAGGAAGCGGCAAAAAACCATCCTGACCTTATTGCCGCCCAAGAAGGGATAAAAGAATCGCAGGCAAACAAAGCGATTACTGCAAGCTCACTCTTTCCCCAGATAGACAGCAGCTTATCCGCTTCAACAGCGAAAACTACTGCTGCCAATGCTGTCACAGGCGCTAAAACAAGCACAACCACAGATTCTTATTCGTATGGTGTAAGCGGAACACAGTTGTTATTTGATGGGTTCAAGACTTTAAATGAAGTTAAAGGCGCGTCGGAGAATATAAAAGCATCACAAGAGGGCTATCGCTTTATCTCATCCGAAGTAAGATTAAATTTACGCAACGCATTTATTAATTTATTAACAGCACAGGAATTAATGCATGTTGCAGAAGAGATCGTTAAGATTAGAAAAGACGATTTTGAATTAATAACCCTACGTTATGAGTCAGGATTAGAGAATGAAGGGTCATTGTTGACCGCAGAGGCAGACCTCAAAGAGGCCAATTTTGAGCTTTCAGAAGCGAAAAGAGATATTGAAGTAGCACAAAGGCAGTTAACAAAAGAAATGGGGCGCCAAGAATTCAAACCGATGTTTGTCAAGGGGGATTTTACTGTTAAAGATACTGCAAAAGAGAAACCTGATTTTGAAGTAATAGTAAAGAATAATCCCTCTTTACTGCAGGCTGTAGCAAATAAAAACGCTGCTTCCTTTAATATTAAATCAGCCTATGCTAATTTTTCTCCGGAGCTTTCAGGAAATGTAGGAGCTGATAAATCCAGCTCAACTTGGCCGCCACGGGATAAAGGCTGGAACGCCGGTTTAAGCGTAACCATGCCAATATTTGAGGGCGGGTTAAGGCTTGCTCAGGTTTCTCAGGCTACATCATTGAATGCGGCGGCTAAGCGTTCTGAAATAGCAGAAGCCCAGTATTCAACAGGATTTATTTCTTTTGATAACTGGACAATTATCGAAGATAACTTGGTAACAGCCAAGAAGTCTTATTTGAATGCCCAGGCAAACATGTTATTTGCGGAAGCCAGCTGGATTCAGGCGAAAGGAGAGACATTAGAATATGAATAAGAGAAGAAAATTTTTATTCATTATAATATTAGTTTTATTGGTGGCTTGCACGTTGATTATTTTGAAAGTAAGAAGCGGTATAGGTCCTGCAGTTGTAGCCCGAGAAATCAAACCTACGGTTGGCTCCATACAGGTGGTTATTTCATCGACTGGGACAGTGTATCCTAAGAATCGGCTGGAGATAAAACCTCCAGTGAATGGCAGGGTAGAAGAGGTTTTGGTTAAAGAAGGGGAGAACGTAACAGTTGGTCAGATATTAGCTTATATGAGTTCAACCGAACGTGCAGCTCTTCTTGATGCGGCAAGTGATCAAGGCGAAGAAAAATTAAAATACTGGCAAAAAATCTACAAGGCGATACCTTTAAAGGCTCCCATTAAGGGAGAGGTAATTGTCGCAACAACCCAACCCGGCCAGACTGTTACTACCTCTGACGCAGTGATAGTGTTATCTGACCAGCTAATTGTTCGGGCACAAGTAGATGAGACAGATATAGGTAAGATTAAACTTGATCAAGAAGCAATCATTACACTCGATGCTTATCCAGATACTAAAATAAAAGCTAAAGTGGACCATATATATTATGAATCACAGACAGTGAATAACGTGATTATATATAAAGTCGATCTTGTACCGGAAAATGCACCGGAATTTTTCCGTTC
>JACROO010000189.1 GCA_016214355.1 Nitrospirota bacterium
AAAAAGGCAATGAAATTCTCCATTGGAAAAAAGTGTTATTAAATCTGTGAACTAATTTAAAAAAGTTTTTCTCTGATGCCTGCCGAGTGGATGCTCTCTTAGAACTTTTGAGTTCTTGCCGTTCTTGAGTATTTCAAACATCCTGAGGAGGGATTCCTGCCTGAAGTCGTGAATATCCATAACAGGTATTTCATAGGGGAGGCGTTTGTGGATAAAATTGGATACAGGGGTGTAATTAGGCAGTCTTGATAATAAAAGGATGCCTTTGAATATCCTCTTGTTGGTTTTAAAGGAGAAGAATACGCTTTCAAGTATTTCTTCAAGGAAGAGGTCATTTTTTTTCTGCGTAATTTTATCAAGGTCTTTCATCAACCTGTTGTACTTTTTATTGACTATGCTGTCTGCCTTGACCTCTAAGATAGAGTGTTTGAAAGGTGACCGCGGCCCCTTTAAATTATGAACAACGGTGTCTGCACAGAGATGAGTAAGATAGCCATAGGCAAATGATTTCTGGCGGTCTGTTTTTGCTATATCAAATATTTTCCATGCAATGTCCCAGTTGTGTGAGTTTTTCTCAGAAAGCTGAAATTTTCTGCCGAGGATTATATCGGCGCTTAGGTTTCCGTATAAGAAGTCTTTTTTATGCCTTTTAATAAGGCTGTATATGCCGGCAGGGACAATAGCAGCACCTAAGTCTATTATCTGGTGTCCAAGGTAAACATGGGTAAGGGGTCCCCATGCCTCAGCAATAGAAGGAATAAATAGTATTGTTATAAAACATGCTATGATAAGCATAGCGTTTTACATTATAAGATATTTCTGTAAAAAAATCTATCGAAATCATTTCCCGTGAAATTTATTCTGTGCGTGAGCAATCCCTTTATCTATAATTGCGATTATTGCATCAACTGCCTTTTCAATATTTTTTTTAATTAGCGGCTGTTCCTGCCTGCTGAAATTCCTCAGCACATATTCCTCCGGTTGTAAAAATTCTGAGCGTCCTATTCCGAGCCTGAGCCTGATAAAATCATTTATCCCTGTATGTTCAATGATTGATTCTGCGCCTTTATGTCCACCCGAGGAACCACCTTTTTTGATTTTGATTGTTCCGGTATTTAGATCAAGGTCATCGTGGATGACAATTAACCCTTTTATATCTTTAAACTTTCTGAGCAAATCCTTGACCGCAAGTCCGCTCCTGTTCATAAATGTAAGCGGTTTTGCAAGGATTACCTCCTTGCCTTCAATTGTGCCCCTGCCGTACAGATAGTGTTTTGATTTGTGGTATATAGGGATGGAAAATTTATGGGAAAGGGCATCAATGACCATAAAGCCGAGGTTATGCCGTGTCTTTGAATAGGCATTGCCGGGGTTCCCCAGACCAACTATGAGCAGCATTTTTTGTCCTTAATTAGACGGCTATTTCTCTTTTTGCTCTTTTTGTGATTTTTGTTCCTTTTGTGGTTTTTGCGGTTCTTCTACCGGTTCTTCTTCTTTAGCCTTTGTCTTCTTTATGAGCTCAGGCTCAGTAGGAGCTGCTTCAGCAACAGCGGCAGCGGGTGCTGCCTCTTCAACTACAGGTGCGCTGACGGTTACGGTAACTGCCTGCGGGTCGGATAATATCTTTAATCCTTCTCTTAGAGCAATATCACGTACATGCAGGGAATGCCCTATGTCTAAGGCTGAGGCATCAACCTCTATTTTATCGGGGATATCTGCGGGAAGGCATTCTATCTGTATCTCTCTCATAATCTGCTGCATTATCCCGCCTTTTTTAATACCCATCGGTTCTTTTATTATCACCACAGGTATTGTTATCTTGATTTTCTTTTCCATTGATATCTCTATAAAATCAACATGCAGCAACTCATTTCTTACAGGGTCAACATGGTAATCCTTAATCAGCGACAGGTGTTCGGTTTTGTCAGATTTGTTGTCTGTTAATTCCATGGCAATCAGGGTGTGCGCTGCAATACCTGAACTCATCAGTTTTACAAATTCTTTTCGCTGAAGTTTTATAGGGGTTGAACTGTCTTTTTTATAAAGGACGCCGGGGAGTAAGCCCTGTTTCCTGAGAGTTCTGGCTGCCCCTTTCCCTGTCTCATATCTTTTTTCTGCCTTAAGTAAAATCTTTTCCATTTTTTTGCCCTCCGTAATCTTCCTTAAAAAGTGCAAAAATTAAAATTAAAAATGCAAAATTAAGGAAATTTGAATTTTCATACAAATAACGAACTAACCGTCGATTCCTCGTGTATCCTCTTTATTGCCTCACCTAAAAGCGGTGAAACCGAAAGCACAGTAAGTTTTTTACATTTTTTTTGCCTGCCGGCAGTAGGAATTGTATTAGTTACAATTACCTCTTCGATCTCTGATTTATTAATCCTATCAATTGCAGGGTCAGAAAGTACGGCATGGGTGCATGCTGCAATTATACGTTTTGCCCCTTTTTCCTTAAGTGCAGACAGAGTCTTTGTAATGGTGCCGGCGGTGTCTATCATATCGTCAAGCAGGATTGTATCTTTCCCTTTAACGTCCCCTATGACATTCATTACCTCTGCTACATTTGCCTTTTCCCTCCGTTTGTCTATAATAGCCAGAGATGCATTAAGTCTTTTGGCAAATGCCCGTGCCCTCTCAACCCCGCCTGCATCAGGGGAGACAACGACTATCTTATTGGAATATTTTTTCCCGACGTATTCGCTGAGCACAGGAGCTGCGTAGAGATGGTCAACGGGGATGTTGAAAAATCCCTGAATCTGCCCGACATGCAGATCTATGGTAAGAACCCTGTTTGCTCCTGCCACTGTTATTAAATCTGCTACTAATTTTGCTGAAATAGGGACCCTCGGCAGTACCTTTCTGTCCTGCCTTGCATAGCCAAAATACGGGATAACAGCAGTAATCCTTCTTACAGAGGCACGTTTCAGGGCATCCACCATTAAGAGCAATTCCATTATATTCTGGTTTACGGGGTTACATGTGGACTGCACTAAAAAGACATCTGTGCCCCTTACGTTCTCGTTTATCTGGATCATTATCTCCCCGTCAGCAAAGGCAGTTACAGTTGCATCGCTGAGAGGGATACCAAGATAGTCGGCTATCTCTTCTGCTAATTGCTTGTTAGCATTGCCCGATAATAATTTAATGCCTTCTGGCATAATACCTCCTCCTTAAAGACAGTAAATAGTCGTTAGTGAATAGTGAACAGTAAAAAACTATTCACTTTTCACTGATTACTGTTCACTGCCGTTATTGACTGGGGCGGGAGGATTCGAACCCCCAAATGGGAGATCCAAAGTCTCCTGACTTACCATTTGTCGACGCCCCAAATTCAATTAGTGAATAGTTGTTAGTGAATAGTATTTAGTATTTTTTTCTCTGTAACTGTTTACTATTCACTAATCACTGTTCACTGTTTTAACCACTGCTGTCCAGTAATGTTTAAAAGCATTTGCCGCTTTAGCAGCTTCTCTTTTGGAGCCGAATACTCCGAATATTGCAGAGCCGCTGCCGGTCATCATGGAGAACATGGCTCCTTCTTCAAGGAGACTCTTTTTTATATCACTGAGTGCCGGGAACTTTTTCATAATAACAGTCTCAAAGTCGTTTGAAAAACTGTTGGCTCCCGGATATAAAATATCTTTGTTTTTTAAGGTTGATAATTTTACTTTCTCTGAGAGATTGAAAAACTTAATATTATCCATTTTTTTGGCTTTTTTTGTCAACCTTGGATACAGTGACGAGTTCAGTTTAAAGTTTTGAGTCATACCTTTATCTTCTTTATCTCTTGACGCATTACTCATTACTGATAACTCATTATAAGCCCATGCAGTTGAAATACCCGTGTCAGGTTTTACAAGCAGGAGATCAAACTGCCGTGTTGTTTTAAGGGTAGTTATTTTTTCGCCCCTGCCTTCTACAAAGGCAAGAGGACCATTGAGGAAAACCGGCACATCGGAGCCGAGCTGCTGTGCGAGTTCAAGAAGCTCTGTTGTTGAGAGATTAAGAGCCCATAATTTATTAAGCCCTGTAAGTGCTGAAGCCGCATCACTGCTGCCGCCGCCGAGCCCTGCAGCCATGGGAATATGTTTTTCCAGATGAATATGTGCGCCTTTTTTTACATTATGAGTCTCTTTTAGAAGGAGTGCAGTTTTATAGACGAGGTTCTGCTTTGCGGGGATGGGGGAATTTGTTGTTAGAATCAGGTCCCTGCATGGTTTAATTGTTAAAATATCATAAAGTGTGATTTTCTGGATAAGACTCTGAATCTCATGAAAGCCGTCGTCACGCAGCCCAAGAACTTTTAAAAACCAGTTTATCTTTGCAGGTGCCTTTAAAGACAGTGATGAGCGGCTGGTTATGAGTGATGAGTTTTTCATAGATATTGTTGGAGTTCTGATTTTACTTTAAGTCTTGAATCTTTTTTTCTATTCTTTCCTTGAGTCCCTTTTCTTTCTCATGAAACTCAAGCGCTTTTTTCCATGCATCGCCTGCGTCTTTTGATTTGCCCATTTTAAGGTAAATATCACCTAAGTGTTCAAAGACAACAGGGTCGTCTCCTGTAAGCTCTACTGCCCTTTTAATTTCTTTGAGGGCATCTTCATAAAGACCTTTTTTGAAATATACCCATCCGAGGCTGTCAATGATATAGCCGCTGTCAGGTTTTAAATCCAGCGCCCTTTTTACGAGGCTTAATGCCTCGTCAAGATTTATGCCTTTATCGGCATAAGTGTATCCGAGATAGTTGAGGGCGTCAACATGGTTGGGGTTGATTTCTAAGGTCTTTCTCAGATGGGAATACATTTCATCATATTTATTTATCTTTTCGTATACCAGCGCAAGCTGAAAGTTCATTTCATCATCCTGAGGCGCTACGGCAATGCCTCTTTTGAGTATTTCCTCTGCTTTTATATAGTCTTCTTTGTGGATGTAAGCGACTGCCAGATATAAATATACCTCTGGTTTTTGTGTTTCAAAACTCAGAATTTTTTCGTATGTCTTTATAGCCTCATCAATCATTTTAGTTTTACTGTATAAGTAGGACAGATGGAGGAGGACGGTGATATTTTCAGGGTTAGTCTCCGATAAGATTTTAAACTGTTCTATTGCATCTTCGTGTTTGTCCAATTCAGTCAAAATGGCTCCAAGGAAGTACCTTGCAGTTGTGTTCTGAGGCTCTGCAGCAATAATAAGACGCAGTTCTTCTATGGCGTTTTCAGGCTGGTTGTTATTTCTGTATATCTCAGCCAGTATTAAATGAATCTGTGTATTATCAGGCTGCTGTTTTATTATATCTTTCAACTGCTCCAATCCTTTATCTATTGATTTTTGTTTGAGATATATCTTTGCAAGCCTTTCTTTTACTTCTAAGTTATGAGGATTTATCTCTGTTGCCTTTTTATAATTCTGTGATGCCTTGTCCATATCATCTTTAGTTTCGTAAATAAAGCCCAGCAACGTAAAAACAATATCAGAAACCGCTCCTAAATCCAGGAATTCTTCAAGCATTACAATGGCTTCATCATATTTTTTAAGCTCTACATAAACATTCCCAAGAAAATAGCGTGCCATTACATTATTTGGGTCTATGTTAATTACCCCTTTGAGGATTTTAATCGCCTCATCAAACTGTTTATTAGCTGCATAAAGACTGCTGAGATATATATAAGCCCTGGTGTCACGGGGATCTATCTTTATTATTTTTTCATATATTGTTTTTGCCTTTTCAAACTCTTTCTGGCTGTGGTAGAGCTCCCCTAACAGGAACAGGGCAGGTACGTAATCAGGGTTTCCCTCAAATGCACTTTTTGCCATAAGCATTGAATTATCTATTGCCCCTGTCCTTAGAAAAAGACGTCCTATGTGAGTTTTAAGATAAACCGATTGAGGGTTCTCCTGCAAGGCATGCATATAATGTTTTAGGGCTTCTTCCCAGTTGCGGTTGATCTCTGATTCAACCCCGAGTATGTAATAATAATAAGCCTCTTTAGTCGGTTGAGGGGGTTCAGCTTTTTGCGCGACTGTGGCGCATGAGGCGGTAAGGAAAAGTAAAAACAATAAAGTGGAAATTTTAAGCATCAGCCGCATCTTTTCATTATGTCATAAATTGCGAGTGATTGACAAACAGGCTGAGGAAGTAGTTGCCAAATCTGATGCTCTCATGCTAAATTGAATAAGCCAAGATGGAAAACCTGATCAACCTACTCAAAAAATTTCATCAAACGGGAATCCTTGTTATCGGCGACCTGATGGTTGACCGGTATATCATGGGCAAAGTAAGCAGGATATCGCCGGAGGCGCCTGTGCCTGTAGTGGAAGTGATAGAGGAGAGCCTGCTTCTTGGAGGCGCCGCGAATGTAGTCGGCAACATTTCATCCCTCGGCGGCAAGGTCTTTGTTGCAGGAACTGTCGGCAGGGATGAGATGGGGAGGGTCTTAATCCACAAGCTCAGGGAAAAGGGAATAGATACGGAAGGCATTGTTGTGGAAGGAGACAGGCCTACTATTGTAAAGACACGGATTATTGCCCACAACCAGCAGGTAGTGCGTTTTGACAGGGAAATGAAATCCGACATCAGTCAGTCTGCCTTATCTTTGATTATTGAATATGTTAAAGACCATCTGCCTGAGATAAAGGCTATTATACTTTCTGACTACTGCAAAGGTGTAATTACAAGAAATCTTATAAAAGGACTGCTTGAACTTACGCGGTCAGAAATTTTTCTTGCAGTGGATCCGAAGGTGGGACATTTTGATTATTATGGGGGTGTAAGTTTTATAACCCCGAATATCAGCGAGGCATCTCATGGTGCCGGCATTGAGATAAAGGATGAAGATACACTGGTTAAGGCAGGGGAAATACTGCTTCAGAAACTTCAATGCAATGCAGTCCTTATAACGCGGGGGGATGAAGGAATGAGCTTGTTTGAGAGGGACGGCAGTGTAACCCATACCCCGACTTTTGCAAGAAAGGTTTATGACGTGACCGGCGCAGGCGACACTGTTATTGCAGCATTTACCCTCTATCATTCAGCAGGGGCAGATATGAAGGATGCTGCGATGTTTGCCAATCATGCGGCAGGCGTGGTTGTAGGGGAAGTCGGCACTGCAGTGGTAACGCCGGAAGATATTTTAAGGAGCGTGAACTCCGTGAGGAAACGATGAGGTTATCAAAGAGGGCAGTTTCAATCAAGCCTTCCCCGACGCTTGCAATTGACGCAAAGGCAAAGTCTCTTAGGGCGGCAGGCGTGGATGTGATCAGTTTTGGCGTGGGTGAGCCTGATTTTGATA
>JACROO010000174.1 GCA_016214355.1 Nitrospirota bacterium
ATAATTTTTGAAAAGCTCATTGAGATAAATAAATCAGGGACAAGTGTTCTTCTTGTTGAACAAAACGCTCGAATGGCTTTAGAAATAGCTCATAGGGGATATGTTTTTAAGATAGGGGAAATATTCATGGAAGACACAGGTAAGAATCTTCTTGAAAGTAAAGAGGTAAAAAAGGCTTTTTTAGGAATTTGAATATTATTATAGAATCTAACCCCTATAGTAAACCCCGTTAGAAGACCTTCGCCCTTCTAACGGGAAAGCTCACACGGGGCATTCTAACGGGGTAAATCTCTAAGTCAAAATCCACCCCTCTGTAATGAGAAAATTGCAGAGGTTTTTTTATTTTTTTGACATACCGCCTCATATATGTTATATCTTTAATAAGATGGTAAAAGCGGTTTTCATAGCTGTGCTTGCCTTAAACATGGTGGTGGGTGCTATGTCCTATGCCGACATATATAAATATGTTGATGAAAATGGGGTTGTACATTTTACCAATACGTCATCGGGCGAAGGTTATAAAAAAATCATCTCAGAAAGTAAAAAAAGGCATATTAGTAAAGGCACTTCAAATCCTGAAGATTTTCATCACATAATAGCCAGCAAGTCAGAGAAATACAGCGTTGAGCCTTCCCTTGTTATGGCAGTAATAAAGGCAGAGTCTAACGGGGACTCAAGGGCGGTGTCAAGAAAGGGTGCCATGGGGTTGATGCAGTTAATGCCTTATACAGCCAGGGATATGGATGTAAGAAATCCCTTTGACCCTGAGGAAAACATTGAGGGAGGAACAAGATACCTTAAATATCTTCTTGACCTCTTTGACGGCAATCTTACGCTGGCGCTTGCGGCTTATAATGCAGGGCCTAATGCCATAAAAAAATTAGGCTATGTACCGCCAATCCCGGAGACAAGGCAGTATGTAGAAAAGGTCCTCTATTTATATAATGGTAAAAAATCAACCGGTTCCTCTGTTAAAAAACAGGAAATTGTATATAAGGTTATGTATGAAGACGGAACGGTTCTCTATACGAATACACCCTTTGCCTATCCTAACCTGTCACAATTTTGACAAAGCACTTCTGCGAACAAAATGCCTGACCTGAATACCCCGGCACTCATGGAGAAAATCCTTAGGCTGAAAGAACAGAGAAATGCAATAATCCTCTCTCATAATTATCAGCGCGAAGAGGTGCAGGACATTGCCGATTTTACCGGTGATTCGCTTGAACTTTCACGCACTGCTGCCGGTGTAAAATGCGATGTAATAGTCTTCTGCGGTGTGAATTTTATGGCTGAGAGTGCATCAATACTCTCCCCCGAAAAAAAAGTCCTGCTGACTGAAACAGGTGCGTGCTGCCCGATGGCGGATATGATAACAGTAAGCGGTCCCAGAAATTTAATGACCTTTTTCCCGGGTTACAAATTCACCGGAGAATATACATTTCCTGTTGATTTTACTTTAAGGGACATTAAAAAACTTTATCCTGATGCCCCTGTGGTTGCTTATGTAAATACAACCGCTGATGTAAAGGCAGAGAGCGATGTATGCTGCACATCGGCAAATGGCGTTAAGGTCGTTGAATCCATTGATGCAGACAAAGTAATATGCATACCTGACAGGAACCTTGCCCGGTGGATTGCAAAGAACACAAAGAAAGAAGTCATAGCATGGGACGGTTTCTGCCATGTGCATGACAGGGTGACCGTAGAAGACGTTGTTAAGGCAAGACAGGAGCATCCGCAGGCACTCTTAGTTGCCCATCCTGAATGCAGGATAGAGGTGCTTGAAATAGCAGACCACGTTACAAGCACATCAGGCATGCTCAGGTTTGCAAAGTCATCGGACGCGAAGGAATTTATCATAGGGACGGAGACAGGGCTTCTGCACAGGCTCAGGAAAGAGAATCCTGATAAAAAATTTTATCCCTTGAGAAAAGATATGGTCTGCCCCAACATGAAAAAGACAACACTCAATAGCGTCTTAAGGGTGCTTGAGACAATGACCAACGAAGTAAAGGTTCCGGAAGAGATCCGCATCCCTGCCAAAAGGGCTTTAGACAGGATGCTGGAGATTAAATAAGCGGTTGTGTTTATTCATAAAGTTTGACCAAAATTCCTATCTCTGCTAATATCTATGACGTGAAAAAAATAATTGCATTTTTATTATTCATACTCATACCACTTTCAGGTTATGCACAGGATGTAAGGGAAGAAGTTCTTCCCAATGGCTTAAAAGTGTTTATCATTAAGGACACGAGCGCCCCCCTGTCAGTATTCCAGATATGGTATAACGCAGGCTCAATCAATGAGCAGACAGGCAAGACTGGATTAAGCCATCTGCTTGAACACATGATGTTTAAGGGAACCCCGAAGTATGGTCCAAAGAATTTTTCAAAGATTATTCAAAGGGCAGGGGGTGTTGATAATGCAGGCACCACAAGGGATTATGTGTTTTATTACCAAAAACTGGCACCTGAAAGGCTTTCTCTTGCAATAGAACTTGAGGCAGACAGGATGCAGAACCTGATAATGGATCCGAAAGAATCACTTGCAGAAAGAGATGTTGTAATGGAAGAGCGTAGGATGAGGTATGAAGACGACCCTCAGAACCTTGTTTATGAGCAGGTTCTGGCGACTGCATTTAACAACCATCCTTACAGATGGCCTGTCATAGGCTGGATGCCGGATTTGAAAGGGATTACGAGGGATGACCTTTATAACTATTACAAGACATACTACACTCCGAATAATGCCATGATAATAATTGCGGGCAATGCAGATGCTGATACCATACTGGCTAAGATAAAAAAGGAGTTCGGTGCAATTCCGGAAGGTCAGGAAATTAAAGCCGTTAATATTGAGGAACCTGAACAGCTTGGCGAGAGAAGGGTCTTTGTGAAAAAAGAGGCAGAATTGCCGTATGTACTTGCCGGATACAAGGCGCCTAATATTTTAAATGACGATAGTTCTGCCCTTGAAGTTCTTGGCTCAATCCTTTCAGGCGGAAAGAGCGCAAGGATTTATAAAAGCCTTATTAAAGACAAGCAGATTGCCCTTTCTGCAGGCGCAGGATACAGCAGTATCCAGAAATATCCGTTTCTTTTCTCCCTGTATGCACAGGCATCACCCGGCAAAACAATAGAAGATGTAGAAAAGGCATTATATGAAGAGGTTGAAAAGATAAAAAAAGAGCCCCCTGCGCAGAAAGAAGTCCAGAAGGCAAAGAATCAGATTGAGGCAGAATTTATCATGGGGCAGGACTCTGCATTTTTTCAGGCAGAGATATTAGGGATATTTGAGATGATTGGCGACTGGAAGCTTAAAGACAAATACCTTGAGGGAATAAAAAAGGTTACACCGGAAGATGTGCAGATGGCGGCTAAGAAATATCTGATAGAGGACAAAAGGACAGTAGGGATTTTAATACCACAAAAAGTGAGAAGTGAAAAGTGAGACATAAGAAATCTTGTTCACTGTTCACTGTTCACTGGTTACTGTTTTTTTTACTGTTTACTGTTTACTGTTCACTGTTCACTGATGCGTATGCCCTTGATATAAAAAAGACAGTCCTTGACAACGGCCTTACCCTCATGGTTGTTGAAAGGCACAATCAGCCCATTGTAGCAGTTACTGTCGGTATTAAGGCAGGCAGCTTAATTGAGCCTGTGGAAAAGGCAGGGCTTGCAAACTTAACTGCCGAACTGCTTACAGAAGGCACAAAGAAAAAGACAGCGGCTGATATAAGCGAGGAAATAGAATTCGTAGGGGCGTCTCTTGATTCATCAGGCGGGGATGATTATGTTACAGTTAATCTTACTATACTAAAAAAAGATTTAGCCCTTGGATTTGATATCCTTTCAGACATAATTTTAAACCCGTCTTTTCCTGAGGATGAACTTAATAAAAAAAGGACGCGCATTAAGGGCGGTTTAAAGTCACGTGAGGAAGACCCCGGCTTTGTAGTTTCTAAGGCATTTAAAGAAGCTGTATTCGGCTCCTATCCTTATGGAAGGCTGATTGAAGGCAGTCCGGAGACCCTTGATAAAATAAAACAGGAAGATTTAATGAATTTCCATTCGGCTTATTATGTCCCTAACAATGCAATGATGTCTGTTGTCGGAGATATAACCGTGGAAGAAGTAAATGGCATGCTTGCAAAATATTTTTCAGGCTGGAAGAAAAAAGAACTTAAAATCTCAATGCCTCTGAAACCTGAGGCGCTTAAAGAGAGAAAGGTCATAACTATTGATAAAGATATTACTCAGGCAAATATCGCCCTCGGACATATCGGTGTAAGCAGGGGCAATCCTGATTATTATGCCGTAAATGTAATGAACTACATCCTTGGCGGCGGCGGGTTTGCATCAAGGCTCATGCAGAACATAAGGGATGAGAAAGGGCTTGTCTATGACATACACAGTTTTTTTGATGCCAATAAAGAGACAGGTTCTTTTGAGGTCGGGCTTCAGACAAAAAACGAATCAGCCAATACAGCGATAGAGGAGATTTTAAAAGAGATAAACCGCATAAGAGAAAGCGGTGTGACTGATACAGAACTTTCGGATGCAAAGTCATTTCTTACCGGAAGTTTTCCGATGAGGATAGACATGAGCCATAAAATTGCAAATTTCCTTGTTGCCGTAGAATATTACGAACTTGGGACTGATTATATAGATAAATACCCTGCCTATATTAACAAGGTTACAAAAGAAGATGTGCTCAGGGTTGCGAAAAAATATCTTGACCCTGAGAGGTTTGTGCTTGTTGTGGCTGGCAATCAAAAGAAGGTATCACTAAAAATTAAACCATGACATCTGAAGACATTCTTTTAAGGGACGCATTTTTTTTGGGCATTGAGCTCAGGCTTTTCTGGCTTGTGACGCTGTGTTACGGGATTTGTTTTATAACCGGCATTGCATATCTTGTATCTTCAAAGCAGGGCATTGGCAGGACATTGACGAAAGGACTGTGGATTACTGCAGTAATTCATACGTTACTAATAATCTTCAGGACAGTAGAGGGAATGAGGCCTCCTTTTCAGACCCTTTATGAAACACTCTCTTGGTTTGCGTGGTCGGCAAATATAACCTATTTATATGTCCAGAGCAGGTGGAAAAATGTGCACCTGCCGGGGATGATAGTCTCAGGCATTGCAATGGGGGCATGTCTGTACAGTCTTCTTTCGCGCAGCCCTGAGATTGCGCCGGTGCCTCCGGCGCTTCAAAGCCCGTGGTATGAGATTCATGTGATAATTGCTTTTTTGGCTTATGCTGTGTTTATTGTGAGTTTTGCGGTTGAGGTATGTTATTTGGGGGCGAGGGGAAACAACGGAGGGCTTCAGACATTTGGCTATATTGATGAGGATTTTCACAGGTGGACGCACAGGCTTGTGCTTTTTGGTTTTCCGCTTTTAACTTTTGCTGTCTTTTCAGGCGCTGCGTGGGCAAATGACGCATGGGGCAGATACTGGTCGTGGGACCCTAAGGAGACATGGTCGTTAATTACATGGACGGTCTATGCTGTATATCTTCACACAAAGGCCATAGGCAGATGGAAGGGGATGCCTGCATCAATACTGAACATTATCGGTTTTATCTGCATGATAATGACCTTCCTGGGTGTTAACTGGCTCACAAAACTCCTGAACATTCCGAGCATGCACACCTATGCTGTATAAGCTGTTTTCCTCGCTTAAGACTTCTGTTTACATACTTTCAGTTATGTGCGTTGTCTTTCTTGTCGGCACTGTGTTTCCTCAGGGAGAAGGCATTGATGATTACATCAAGGCAGGCGGGAAATATGTAACTATTGCAAGGGCGCTGGATTTTCTTGATGTATTTATGTCTCCTTTATTTATATTCGTCAGCGGAGTCTTACTCATAAATCTTGCTGTATGCCTTTATGACAGACTGAGGATTTTTTTAAAGATAAAGAGGAGAACGCTGGATTTTATAAGATTAAAAACACATCCAAATGTTGTAGTTCTTGAAAATCCCCCCTTCCCCCCTCTGTCAAAGCCATGGCTCGTAGAGGGGGATGTGGGGGGATTTGACATTGAAGGAGCGCTGGGGAAGCTGGGTTTTAAATTCAAGACAGAGGCACAGGCAGTTAAAATATTTGAAAAGGGTCTTCAGTACTGGTGGCTTTCGTGGTTTTACCATGTCGGGATAATATTGGCGATTATCGGTTTCTTTCTTACTGCGTTGTTTGCATTTGAAAAGGATGTTGTCCTTTCTCCTGATAAGCCTGAGCAGATTTCTTTGTACAGCGAAGATACGAGATGGAATCAGTTCATGAAAAATTTAGGAAAGAACGTTTCTGAAAAACAAAAAATTTCAGAATACACCCTTACTCTTAAGGAATTCAGGACCGAATATTATCAGGGGCTGAAATTTGATTATCCAAAGGACAGTGCGAGCAGGCTTGCCATGGGATTAGGTATTGAAAAGATAGAGCCTGCAAAAAAAGATTTTTCATATATGCCTAAGAGGTGGCTTACCAGTTTTAATGTCAAAAAACCTGATGACAAGGGCTTAGATGCAAATGTTCGGGTAAATAAGCCGTTCAGGACAGGCGGACTTACGCTTTACCAGATGGGTTATGAGCAGAAGATAAAGCTTTTTGTGAAAAAAGAAATGTCCATGTCTGTTCAAAATAAAAAAA
>JACROO010000018.1 GCA_016214355.1 Nitrospirota bacterium
TTAGTCCATTCTGAAGGCGTCAACCCTGAAAAAATAGAACAGATGGTTCAGGAATCAATGATGCAGTCAAATGTGCATTTTTTAGGGACAAGGAGAGATGTTTCGCAGGTTATCTCAGCGTTTGATGTGGCGGTTATGTCTTCTGATTTTGAGACCTTTTCAAATGCAATTTTAGAATATATGGCTGCTTCTAAGCCTGTTGTCGCCACGAATGTAGGCAGTACTGCTGAATTGGTAATAGACGGAGAGACAGGTTATTTAATACCATGCAGAGATTCTGAAGCCATGGCAAAAGCAATAATGAGACTTCTAAAAGATAAGGAGCTTGCAAAAAAAATGGGAGAGGCAGGCAGGGAAAAAGTAAGAGAGAAATTTACTATTGAAAAAATGATAGAAAAGTACGAATCTCTTTTTGCAGGGCTGGTAGAGTAACAGCAGTTTGATATGCATAAAAAAATACTTTTCGTTTCAGAGGCCCTCTCAGTTCCTTTTGATGAAGGGATAAAAAATGTTGCAGTTTTATTACATAGACTACTCGAGTTAAAAACAAATTCCTTAACTGTAACTAAAGCAGAAAATAATACGGCTGGTTTAAAAATCTCAAAGATTGCCCTGAATAAACTTTTCCTAAATTTTAAATTGAAAACGATTATTAAGAATTATTCGCCTGATATTATCTTTTATTTACCTGAGGCATCTGTTACCTTTAACAGTTTTATAAGGGCAAAGGTTTTGAAGTATATGAGCAGGGTATCCAAAGTCGTTGTGCTGGGGGTTCAACACAGAAAATATTCGTCTCTTCAAAGTCTCATAATTGCGAATTTCTTACGACCTGATTTACTTTTGCTTTTAGGGAAGTCTGACGAGGATTTTTTCAGAGGCAGGGGGTTGCATGTCAGGGTATTGCCTCCTGCAGTAGATATCACTAAATTCTGTCCGGCAATAAAAGAGGAAAAGGAAAAAATACGTGCTGAATATAACATCCCGAATGATAAAACAGTTGTTTTGCATGTAGGGCATATCAGGACAAGCAGGAATATAGAATGTTTCATGGAGATTCAAAAAATTGACAATATACAGGTTATTATTATAGGCAGTACCTCAACAGATACAGAGCATCGCCTCAAAGAGAAATTGGTAAAGGCAGGCGTCAGGGTGATTGATGACTTTGTCTCTGATATTTCAAAAATCTACAAGATGTCAGATGTTTATGTCTTTCCCGTACTCAGTAGTACTGCTGCTATAGAGATGCCGCTGTCGGTTCTTGAGGCGCTGGCATGCAATCTTTTTATACTGACCACGCGGTTTGGCGGGCTAAGTGATTACTTTAAAAAAGATACAGGATTTAAATATTTTGATACCAGTGAGGAGTTAATTAAATTAATCAGGGGCATGGACAGAATAGAAACCTGTAATAATAGAGCAAAGATAGAGGGTTTTACCTGGGATAGATTTGCCGATGAGATAATAACCGCTTTTGAAGACTTGGTATGAGCAAAGGGTATCTTATCGTTTTTACAGGGATAGACGGTTCAGGCAAGACTACCCAGGCAGAGTTATTGGCAAAAAATTTGAGACAGGATGGTTTACATGTTTCATACGTATGGAGCAGGTGGGAGCCGTTTTTTTTAAAACCTTTACTAAAGAGGTGGAGGAGCGGTGCAGCAAAAGACACTGCAGTATCAGGTTCTGACTTTAACAAAATAAAGGCTAAAAAACAGAGGCTTTTAAATAATCCTGTTTGATAGACCAGGCAGTCAATTTAGGCAAAAGGAAAGACTGGCTCCTGGACAACCTGAGTTCTTTCTGGATAAAGATATTCTTCCCTCAACCGGATATAGTTATGTATATTGATTGCCCGGAGGATATTGCATTCTCGCGGAAGGATGATATTAACACCCCGAATGTTGAATACCTTAGAGAGAGAAGAGAATTATATCTGAAATTGGCTGATAAATACGGATGGATTAAAATTGAGGGGACACTGCCTGTTGATAAGATAGCAATTCAGGTAAAAGAAAAAGTATATGAGAGAATGAGCAGATAGCATGTCAAAAGTTGTAGTAATAGGGATTGACGGGTTTGACCCGCTTCTTTTGATTAAATGGAAAGAGGCGCTTCCGAATCTCCGCAGCATGTATAAGGATATCTCTGAAATTGTTATAGAGTCAACATTTCCCCCGGATTCAATTTGTGCCTGGACCAGCATCTTCACAGGGGAAAACCCTGCCGAACACGGGCTTATGGAGAGCATAGATTATTTATCCAGCAGGAAATTAGAAAGCCGTGAGGACAGGTCTGCCCATTTCAAGGGAAAAACATTCTGGGATGTTGCCGGAGATAATGGCAAGGATGTATGTGTTATAAATCCCTTTATTGCATACCCCGCATGGAAGGTAAACGGCGTAATGGTTTCAGGTCCTGTATTTGAAGGCGGAGACATAAGTGCTTATCCCGACAGTCTCCTTACAGAATACGATTTTCCTCCGCTTGGAGGAATAGTAGATTTTCCGGATGAGAAAGACCTCGGTAAATTTATTAACCGTTCAAAAGATGTAACAGAACAGCTTGGAGATGTGAGTCTGAGGATATATAAAGACCGCAGCCCTGACCTTTTATTTGTTACATTTCTGACATTAGACAGGATAAAACATTTTCTCTGGCGGTTTACCGATAAAGAAGATGCGTATTATCCAGGAGAAAACCCCTTTACTGATGCAATAAAAGATTTCTATCTTGTTTTTGATGGCATAATAGGCAGATTCGTAAAATCACTGCCTGAAGACACAACCTTACTGATAATAAGCGACCATGGGCACAGGAGGAGATGTTCAAAATGTCTGAACCTGAATGAGATACTGAGAATAAAAAATCAACTTATTTGATTGATAACGAGAATTCATCAGTGACCCTATCTAATCTCTGCGGGACTAATCCATATGGCGGATTAGATATAAGGGCAAAGACTGGGGAGGAATATGAGAAGCTGCGGGAGGATGTTATTAATGAATTGATGAATTTAAATAAAACCTTTGGGGAAGATATTGTCAAATGGGTTAAAAAAAGAGAGCAGGTGTATACAGGGAAATACGAGAAACAGCTTCCTGATATACTGTTTGAGTTAAAGGAAGAATACGGGGTGGGAATGGATTTATTTACATCGCCTGTAACCCCGAATTTTACACATAAAAAAATATCAGGAGGACATAAAAGGGAAGCCCTCCTGCTTACATACGGTAATAAGGACCGTATGAAAAATATAAAACGTCCGGCTTTTATAACGGGCATATCAGAGTATATCCTGCGGATACTTGCTGATTAGATAAAAAAATCAACATGCAGCATCTGACCGTCCTTCACATCAATAAATTCCATTATCTGCGCGGCGGAAGTGAGGTTGTCTATTTTCAGACAGCCCGTCTTTTAGAGGCGCATGGTCACCGTTCTGTCTTCTTTTCAATGCATCATCCTGAAAGCCTGCCATGCGAGACCTCTGATTATTTTGTTCCTTATATAGACTTAAACAAAAAGATGGGTGTGACAGGTCAGATAAAAGTTGCAGGAAGAATACTTTATTATTTAAAGGCAAAGAGGCTTTTGTCTGAACTGCTGGACAGGTATCGTGTGGATATTGCACACCTGCATAACATACATCATCAGATTTCTCCTTCAATACTGCATGTTTTTAAAAAAAGAAAAATCCCAGTTGTAATGACGCTTCATGACCTGAAAATGGCGTGCGCCTCGTATTTAATGCTCGTTGATGGAAAACCCTGTGAGGCTTGTAAAGGGGGGAAATATTCTGCAGTGATTAAGCAGAGATGTGTTAAAGAATCATTTATTAAAAGTGTGCTGGCTGCCTTAGAGATGTATCTGCATCATAAAATTCTTGATATATACAATAATGTAAACGTCTTTATTTCTCCAAGTCTGTTCCTTAAAAATAAACTTGAGGAAATGGGGTTTAAAAAGAAAGTTGTCCATCTGCCCAATTTTATTAATATGGGAAACTTTAATGATGTTATTAAATCTGAGGTTAAGCATGATAACTCTATTGTTTATTTTGGGAGGCTTTCGCCTGAAAAGGGGCTGTGGACTTTGCTTGAGGCGGCAAAGAGACTGCAGGTTTTCGGTAAGGCTAAAGTGGAGATTAAAATTATTGGAGATGGTGAGTTAAGGGAAAAATTGCAGGAGAAAGTCAGGGCTGAGAGAATAAATAATGTCAGATTTCTTGGATATATGAAGGGTGAATCATTGTATCAGGAGATAAAAAAGAGTTTGTTTGTGGTTTTCCCCTCTGAATGTTATGAGAACAATCCAATCTCTGTTTTAGAGGCATTTGTCCTTGGCAGGCCTGTGATAGGTGCAAGGACAGGAGGGATTCCCGAACTTGTCGGGGATGATGAGACAGGACTGACCTTTGAGCCGGGGGATTCAGATGAATTGAGTTTAAAGATTGAATATCTGATAAATAATCCTGATAAAGCTGTGGAAATGGGAAAGAACGCAGGGAGATTTGTAGAGCAGGAACTGAACGCTGAAAAATATTATCAGGGATTAATGAAGATATACAGGCAGGCTGCAACTAAGAACTAATTATTGGCAATATTTTGAAATTGAGATTTTTCCATAAGGAATTTTATATCATAAAAAATATTTATAAAATATAAAGAAGAAAGAGGACCTGTAAATGGAATGTGCTGTTATCGTAACCTATCGCTGTAATGCCCGCTGTGAGATGTGTTATACTTGGAAGAACCCCAGCAAAAAGGATGCGGAAATCGGTCCTGAAATTATGGACAAGATTCCCGGCGGGCAGCACAGAATTAATCTTACAGGCGGAGAACCTGCCTTGCGGGATGACCTGCTTGATATTGTTGGGGTGCTGATTAAAAAGACCCCCCGCCTTGAGATTAGCACAAACGGCTATTTTACCGAGAAGCTTATTGAAGTTGGGAAAAGATATCCGCAGGTAACTTTCAGGATTAGCATTGAAGGATTACCCAGGCTGAACGACGAGGTCAGGGGTATTAAGAACGGCTTTGATCACGCAATGAAGACTGTTTTAGGTCTTGTAGAGGCAGGGGTTAAAGATGTGGGATTTGGCATGGTCATATCTGACAAGAATGCCAATGAGCTTTTAAATGTGTACAGATTATGCAGTTCTATGGATGTTGAATTTGCTACTTCAACCATGCACAACTCATTCTATTTCCATAAAACAGACAATAAAATCGTTGACATTGAATTTACTGTCAATAAAATGAAGGATTTTATTAAGGCACTGATTGGCTCCAAAAGGAGAAATTTACGGCTTCGGATAAAAGACTGGGGAAGGGCATATATTAATTTCGGGCTGTTAAGATACATCCAGGGCGGTGTGCGGTGCCTTCCTTGCGGTGCGGCTACCGACCTTTTTTTCCTTGACCCTTGTGGTTTTGTCCTTGCCTGCAATGGTTCAGGAGAGCCATGGGTAATGGGTGATTTAAAAGAACAGGAGTTTGAGCAAATCTGGAATTCTGAGAGGGCTAAAGAGGTCAGACAGCAGGTTGAAGACTGCAAAAGAAACTGCTGGATGGTTGGTACGGCAGTTCCAGCCATGCGAAAAACACCGTGGGTTCCTCTATTCTGGATTGCCAGGAATAAACTACGCCTGAGGCTTAACAAAGAAATATGCCTTGATTAATGTTGTTAACCCCCGCATGAAACTCAAGATTGCTGTACTTGGTGTAAAGGGGATACCCCATCCCGGCGGAATAGAGCTTGTCATGGAAGAAATTGGCTCCCGTCTGGTTAAAAAAGGACATCAGGTTGATATATTTGTACGTAAACACTACATGAAAGACAAACCCTTTAATATTTATAAAGGCATGGGCTTGCCTCTCAGCAAAGGGATTCATAGTAAAAACCTTGATGCTATTACCCACTCAATTTCTGCCCTGATTAAAATACTATCTGGCGGATACAATGTGGTTTATTTTAATTCCGTTGGTCTGTCTACTCTGAGCTGGATACCGAGGGTGTTCGGGATGAAGACCGTAGTGCACACCCATGGGCTTGACTGGAAAAGGGAAAAGTGGGGTAAAATTGCAAAGAAACTAATCAGATTTTCTGCTTACACATCGGTTGAGTTTCCAAACCTTACACTATGTGTCTGTCTTGAAGATAAGAGGTTTTTGGAAACAACCTATGGAAAACATTGCTTTTATATACCAAATGGTACTCCCTATGTGGTTGTCCGCCAGCCAGAACTAATCACACAGTACGGTCTTAAAGGCAGGGACTATTTTCTGTTCATGTCCCGACTGGTCCCGGAAAAAGGATGTCACTTTCTTCTCAGGGCATGGCAGAAATTATCTTCAAGCCAGAAAAAGGGGATGAAGTTGGTTATCGCAGGAGACAGTAACCATAGAGACCAGTATTATTATAGCCTTCTTGAGCATAAAAGCTTGCCGGATGTAATTTTTACAGGATTTGCAACCGGAGATTTAAAGGAGGAGCTGCTGAGTAATGCCTATTGTTTTGTGCAGCCGTCCACAATTGAGGGACTGCCGCTTTCTATACTGGAGGCACTTGCTTATGGCATTTACGTTCTGGCAAGTGACATACAGGAAAACAAAGATGCGATTCAAGATTGTGGTGCTACCTTTCAATGTGGTAATTCAGATGATTTAGGCTCAAAGATAGAAGAAATAATTAATATGAGTCCTGATATAATTGAGAGAGAGATGTTTAAGGCAAGAGAGTTTGCAAAAAAGGAATATAACTGGGAGCAAATTACAGATAAAGTTGAAGGACTCCTTTTGGATTTGGTAAAATAAATATATGGGAGCAAATTATCCAGTACTCAGCAGATTAGGTGTAATATTTCTTGACAACGTCATTACTGTCCTGTCTTATTTTATTGCTGTCTATGTGAGAAATGCAGCGCTGGAAATTTATAGATTTGGCAATCCGGTAGGATGGCATAGACACTTAGTCTTTCTTATCGTAATACTTATAGTATGGAGGGGGCTCTCAGGATATCAGGAAGCCTATACTGGTCAAAGATATACATCTTTGCAATATGTGGGTCAAAGGTTCACATCTCTTAAGGCAGATATTTTGATTGTTATTAGGACGGTATTCTTTGGAACCCTGATTGTGCTTTCCATTGCCTTTTTCCTGAAGTCAAGCATTCCGAGAACCCTGATTGTCTTTTTCGCTGTGGTTAATTTTACCATGCTTTCTGGGGAAAAGGTCATTTTGTATGAAGTTATAAAATACTTACGCAAGAAAGGCAAAAACATTAAAAATGTGTTAGTTCTTGGCTCCGGAGAGGTAGCTAAGCACTTTATTGATTCAGTCAAAATGTACTCTGACTGGGGCGTCAGAATCCTTGGGCTTATTTGCATGGATGAAAGCAAAATTGGAGAAGAACGGTTCGGGTATAAAATTGTGGGTCACATAGGGAATCTTACTGAGACCCTGCATTCACATCCTATTGATGAACTTGTTGTAGCCCTTCCTGCAAAGCATATGGAAGATATTGAAGAAGTCATGGCTGTATGCGATAAAGAGGGAGTGCCTGTGGGGATTGTTTCACCATTTTTCAGAAACATTATCTCAAAAGCACGGACTGAACTTATCCATGGAGTTCCGGTTATAAAGTTTTCACCTGTAGAACGAAATGATTTAGAAGTGGCAATAAAGAGGATAGCTGATATGCTGGTTTCTCTGATTGCGTTGATTGTACTGGCTCCCCTTTTTCTTGTAATATCTGTCCTGATAAGGCTTGATTCACCGGGACCGATATTATACAAGTGGAAAATTTTGGGGCTTAATAAAAAGCCGCTGACGAGTTATAAGTTCCGCACAATGGTGCAGAATGCGGATGCGCTAAAAGATGAATTGATGGTAAGGAATGAAATGAGCGGTGCTGCCTTCAAGATGAAGGATGACCCCAGGATAACCAGGGTTGGGGGCTGGCTTAGAAAATACAGTCTGGATGAATTGCTGCAGCTCTGGAGTGTTCTCAAGGGTGATATATCGCTTGTCGGCCCCCGCCCCCCCCTTCAGACAGAGGTGGAGAAATTCGAGGGCTGGCACCGAAGGAAGTTGTCAGTTAAACCCGGCATTACCTGTTTGTGGCAGATAAGCGGAAGGAATAAAATCACTGATTTTGATGAGTGGATGAAGCTGGATATGAAATATATTGATGAGTGGAGTTTGTGGCTGGATCTTAAGATACTATTGAAGACATTTACTGCGGTATTCAGGGGTACAGGCAGGTAGTTATTATCTCTGCTGCAGATTTACCCCAATTAGAAATAACTTTCTAACGGGGTTTACGGGGTTGCACCATTTGATAGATTAGGAGAATAAAAAAATGGTTATTTCACAAACACCGCTTCGTATATCTCTGGTTGGCGGCGGAACTGATTTAAAATCATTCTATCACATGGAAGACGGGATGGTTGTCAGCGCTGCCATAGATAAATATGTTTATGTGATAGTTAAGGAAAGGTTTGATGAAAAAATATACATTAATTATAGTCAGAAAGAAATCGTTGATGATGTCTCAAGCATAAAACACGATTTAGTACGCGAGGCAATGAAAAAAACAGGTGTGACGAACGGGGTTGAAATAACGACCTTAGCTGACATACCTTCAGAGGGCTCGGGATTGGGTTCTTCAAGCAGTATTACAGTAAGTCTTCTGAATGCCTTATATAATTATAAGGGGATGCAGGTTACTGCAGAACAGCTTGCCGGGGAGGCATGTGAGATTGAAATTGATATCTGCAGGAAACCTATAGGCAAGCAGGACCAGTATATTGCAGCGTATGGAGGGTTGAATAAAATAACATTTCATCCTGATGAGTCTGTGTCAATTTTTAAACTGCCTGTTTCAAATGATGATTTGAGAAAGCTCGGCTCAAACCTGCTACTTTTCTATACAAACAAAACCAGGGACGCAAATGTAATTCTTCAGGAGCAGAAAGAGAACACTGAGAACAAAAGAGAGGTTCTGAGAAAGATGAGAAATCTTGTTGAAAAGGCGGCAGATTCTATAATAGACGACAAATTTGATGAAATCGGCAGTGCCCTTCACGAAAACTGGCTTTTAAAAAAGTCTCTTGTTGATACTATTTCAAATTCTGAGATAGACGATATGTATCAGAAGGCGATGAATGTGGGTGCGCGCGGCGGTAAGATATGCGGTGCAGGGGGCGGAGGTTTTCTCTTAGTGTATGTCCCCAGAGATAAACAAGATGCAGTCAGGCGTACTTTAAGAGATTATAGAGAACTTCCTTTTATGCTGGAGCAGTTTGGAAGCAGGATAATATTTAATTTCAGGAGTTATTCGCTGAAATAAATTATGGAGAAAAAAATGAAGCAAAATTTCAGTCTTGACTACCTGAATCAATTAAAAGTAATTCTTGATGCCTTTCCGCATGAGCAATTTGAAGAGATTGCAAAGGCGCTGATGGCTGCGTATGATGAAGAAAGGCAGATATTCATAATGGGCAACGGAGGCAGTGGTTCCACAGCATCACATTTCGCCTGCGATGTAAATAAAGGCTGCTGCTTAGAACTGGAAAAGAAATTTAAGGTTGTCTGCTTAAATGATAATATGCCTACTATTTTAGCTTATGCCAATGACCTTTCTTACAGCGAGATATTTGTGGAACAACTTAAAAATTTCCTGAGACACAGGGATGTTGTAATCGGCATTTCAGGCAGCGGTAATTCTGAAAATGTACTCCGCGCCATTTCTTATGCAAGGGAAAAGGGAGCAAAAACTATCGGGCTGTCCGGCTTTAGCGGGGGCAAATTGGCGAAGATTGCAGACATCCCATTTGTGGCAGCTATTAATGATATGCAAAAAGTTGAAGATGTGCATATGATAGTAGTCCATATTCTGATGCAGTATCTCTACAAAGCATTAAATAAAAGAGCATGAAAATCAGTGTTTTGCCACTGTGTCACAAAGTAACCGCATCCGTCAGAGCCAAAAATAAGCTGTTCGGTATTGTGCGGGTTAAAAGCTATTGCACGCCCACGGAGGCATGAGAGCCCTTCATTCTGCTGTGACCACGTTTTACCCCCATCTTTTGAAATCCACACACCACTGGCGAAAGTTACATCACTCCAGGGACCCCATTGCGTGGTGATTGCAATGCGGTTTGGGTCTGTGGGGTCAACCGCGACATTACTGATAAATTCATCATCTTTAAGTTGTGTCCATTTATCTTTTTCCAGTTGCCACAATCCGTCCCGCCACATTGCTGCTACATACAGGCGCG
>JACROO010000175.1 GCA_016214355.1 Nitrospirota bacterium
AAGGCATAAAAGATAAAAACGATAAATTAATTCCTGCATTAGACAAGAAAAAGATAAAGTCCCTTGTTGCAAAAGACGTAATTACCGGCGGGATGCTTCCTAAGATTGAGGCCTGCCTGAATGCGATTAAAGGAGGCGTCAGGAAGACTCATATTATTGACGGCAGGGTTGCTCATGCCTTACTGCTTGAGATTTTCACGAAAAGAGGCATAGGGACGGAGATAGTAAAATAGTACTTTTACGCTACTTCTGTAAAATAAAATACAGGCATGTTCATGCTCATTAATTAGGTAACTCTTTTGGTATAGTAAAAATGACCAAAGGAGGCCTATATGCATCACAATCCAGTTGATTTTCTCTTGTTATTTCCTTAGACTACTTTTTAAAAATCTCCACTTCCTCTTTTTATCTCCGTTGCTGCGGATTCGCCGGGGCGGAAAAGAGTGGGTATTTTAAAACAGGCTGGATAAGGGGTAATTTGAGTTGTTAGAAGAAATTTAAAAACTATAGAATAAATCAATTTTCAAAGGAGGGGGCATGAGGGGTTTAAGTATTTTCTTTATTTTTCTTTTTTGTCTTGCAATGGTATCTTTGACGGGCGCAGATACAAATGATTTAGCCTGGCAGGATGTAAGCCGTGGTGTCAGGGATTTAGACCTGCGTGCAGTCGCAGTAAGTCCCGGCAATGCTGAAACAATTTACATAACTTCGTTTAATACTGTCTATAAGACGACTAATGGAGGCAAAAGCTGGGAGGAAGTTTTATCATTCAGGGGAACAGGCAATACTGTAAATTCAATTGCAGTAAATCCGTTAAAAACAAATGTTATCTATGCAGGGACTGAGGAAGGCTTATATAGCAGCACTGATCATGGGAATAGCTGGAAAAAGATATTCAGCGGTGTCGGGGATTTAAAAGGTTCTGTTTTTTCTATAGCGGTTAGTCCTGCAAATTCAGAGGTCATATTTATCGGGACAAAATCAGGCATTTTCTGGACGCAAAACAGTGGAGCCGACTGGAAGAAGGGCAGGAATCTGCCTGCTGACTCCATAGTGTCTTCTATAGGTATTGACTATGCCAAGCCGGATATTATTTACACTGTTACGGAAAGAGGGTTATATAAAAGCACAAACAGCGGAGCTGACTGGACGAGGATACTTGAGAATTTCAATGAGGAGAGCAGTGTAGAAGAATATAATATTTCAAATCAGATTGAGAATTCAGAAGTCTCAGAAATAAGTGCAGGCAAAGCAAAGTTAAGGAGTATTGCAATTGCGCCGCAGGATACAAAGATATTGTATCTCGGCACATCAAAGGGTCTCCTTGTAAGCAGTGACAGCGGTTTGACATGGAAAACACTGAGCACTTCAGGACTAATCAGCCGCGATATACGTCACATATTGATTACTCCGTCGGAGCCTGATAATGTGTATGCCGCAACGAGTAGGGGCGTCTTCAGATATTCAAAGGCGTCAGAAAGCTGGAAGGAACTATATAAAGGATTAACATCTGTTGATATTCGTTTCCTTGCCTCTATTACCAACAGCCCTACAACACTCTGGGCAGTTACAAAAAAGGGAGTTTTTAAAACTTACGCCATGACTTCCTCTATGACTGAGAGCAAAGAGACAGAGAAAAGTGAGGTGATTTCTGCATTTGATAATGAACCCGCCATAGAAGAAATCCAGAAGGCTGCTATAAGGTATGCGGAGGTACACCCCGAAAAAATAGAGGGATGGAGAAAGGCTGCTGCAAAAAAGGCATGGCTTCCGGATTTATCACTTGGTTACAACAAGGGCAGGGACTGGCAGAGCAGTAAATATTACTCTTCCGGCACATACTGGGGTGATGATGTTACACGGGGAAGGGACTATGATTGGTCAGTCTCCTTTACGTGGGAATTGGGAGACCTTGTCTGGAACGATGACCAGACTTCTATAGATACGAGGTCAAGGCTCATGGTTCAATTAAGAGATGATGTGCTTAATGAGGTTACAAGGCTTTATTTTGAAAGGAGGAGGCTTCAGATGGAGATGCTCCTGTCCCCTCCAAAAGATATTAAGGACAAGCTTGAAAAAGACCTGAGGTTTCAGGAGCTTACTGCCGATATTGATGCACTGACAGATTTCTATTTTTCAAAAAGGCTCAGACAAGAGGAGTACAGACGACAATAGGATAGAGGGGAAAATCTCCCCTTACCCCCCTTTTGTCAAAGAGGGGGATGCCTCCCTTTAGCAAAGGGAGGTTAGGAGGGATTTTATAAACAAAGTCTCTATAGCAGGATTAAAACTTTTATGCTGATAACTGTTAACCGTTAACAGTCATCTGTCAACTAAATTTATGCAGCTTACTGAAAATGCACTTACAATTTTAAGGGCACGCTATCTCCTTAAAGATGAACAGGGGAATATTCTTGAGACCCCTGAGGAGATGATTAGAAGGGTTGCAAAAACAATTGCTGGTCCTGAATCGCTTTACGGCGGGAATCCTCAGGAATGGGAAGGAAAATTCTATGACATAATGAGCAATCTCCTTTTTCTTCCTAACACTCCTGCGTTAATTAATGCAGGCAAAGACATAGGTCAGCTTGCTGCGTGTTTTGTCCTGCCGGTAGATGATTCCATGAAAAGCATCTTTGATTCACTTAAAAATGCAGCACTGATTCTTCAGAGCGGTGGCGGCACAGGCTTTTCATTTTCAAAATTAAGACCGAGGGCTGACCTTGTTAAATCAACAGGCGGAATCGCCAGCGGTCCGGTGTCATTCATGAGAATTTACAACACTGCAACTGAGGTCATAAAGCAGGGCGGCGCAAGAAGGGGTGCCAATATGGGCATACTGAAAATTGACCATCCCGATATAATTGAATTTATAAAAATTAAAAGGAATGAAAAAGAACTGACAAATTTCAATATCTCAGTTGCAGTAACAGATGTGTTCATGCAGGCATTGAAGGATGATTCAGAATATGACCTTATAAATCCCAGAAACAGGCGTGTGATGGGCAGGGTCAGGGCGCATGATGTCTTTAATGAAATAGTTGAAAGCGCATGGGAAACAGGCGACCCCGGTCTTGTATTCATTGACAGGATTAACAGGGACAATCCAACCCCTCATATCGGAGAGATTGAGAGCACAAATCCGTGCGGGGAACAGCCGCTGTTGCCTTTTGAGTCGTGTGTGCTGGGGTCAATTAATCTGGTAAAGATGGTTGTTAAAAAGGGTTCAAGGATTCAAGGATTCAAGGATTCAAGTAAAAGGAAAAAAAATCCGTCAGCCGCTGGACCCCTTGACCCCTTGACCCCTGTTTTTGAAATTGACTGGGAGCTTTTGTCGTCTCTTGTCCGGACTGCTGTGCGGTTTCTTGACAATGCGATAGACGCAAATAAATATCCTGTCACGGAAATTGAAAAGATGCACAAGGGAAACAGGAAAATCGGGCTCGGAGTTATGGGCTGGGCAGATATGCTTATAAAGCTCGGCGTGAGGTATAATTCAAAAAAGGCATTCGGGCTTGCTCGCGAGTTGATGAGTTTTATAAGGGAGCGTGCGAGGGAGGCATCTATAGAGCTTGCGCATGAGCGCGGTGCATTTCCGAATTTCAAAGGCTCAATTTATGACACGCCTGAAATTTCAGCAAAAGGCGGATTGAGGAATGCGACCACAACGACCATTGCTCCCACAGGGACACTTTCAATAATCGCAGGCTGTTCAAGCGGCATAGAGCCGCTTTTTGCAATAGCTTACAAAAAGCAGGTGCTTGATACCACGCTTTATGAAACGCATCAATATTTTATTGAAACTGCAAAGGCAAGAGGGTTTTACACGACTCAGCTTATTGAAAGAATCTCTAAAAATGGTACGTTAAGAGGGATTAAAGAGATTCCCGCTGATATTAAAAAGCTCTATCCGACTGCCCATGAAATTTCTCCCGAAGACCATATAGAGATGCAGGCGGCTTTTCAGGAATTTACGGATAATGCAGTTTCAAAGACAGTCAACCTGAAACACAGGGCAACAAGGGATGATATTGCAAGGGCGTTTATATTAGCTTACGATAAAGGATGCAAGGGCATTACAGTTTTCCGTTACGGTTCCAAACACGCACCGCTGGTGAAAATGGAGGAATAACTGAGAACTTAAAAATGGTAAGTGAGAACTATGAAAAATTTTACCTTAAGGCGGGCTTGAATTTTATGATGTAATTAATTATGATGTAGGTGGAGGTGATGTAATGCACAGGACTCAGATAATGCTTGAAGAGAAACAATATGAGTTTCTAAAAAGGGTTTCGGAAGAAAAGAAAAAAAGCATCGCACAGTTATTAAGAGAAATCCTTGACAGTTATTCAAAGAATTCAAATGTCTATTCCCTTTCTTCCATAGCCGGAATCGCTGAGGACAGGGAGGCTTACGGCAGGGACCACGACAAATGGCTGTATAGAAAAGGCAAGAGATAATGCGTGAACAAATTTTTCTGGATACCAGCGCCCTTTATGCGTATATAAATGCAAAAGACCCCGACTATAGAAGGGTAAACGATTTTCTTAACAGTTTTAAGGGCAGAGTAATTATTACAAATTATATTTTTGATGAAATAGTTACTCTGGTGCTTGCCAGACTGGGACACGATAAAGCTGTCTTTGTCGGGAATATTCTCAATAAGTCGCCTCAGGTTGACAGGGTATGGGTAACTCTGTCAGATGAGAAAGCCGCATGGATGCTTTTTGTGTCAAGAAAAGATAAGGGTTATAGTTTTACGGACTGTATCAGCTTTGTAGTCATGAAACGGTTAAAAATATCAAAATGTGTGGCTCTTGACGGGCATTTTAAAAGCGAGGGATTTGAGGAAATCTGATATGCGAGTGAGAACTGAGAACTATGAAAAAATTTTACCTTAACTTCTGAGTTCCAACTTTTTAGTTCTAAGTTTACGTTTGACCTGAGGAGGTTATCATGCTGCTTTATCTTGTCCAGCACGCTGAGGCAAAGAAAGAGGAGGAAGACCCTGCCAGGGGTCTTACAGATAAAGGATTTCAGGATATTAAAAAGGTTGCCTCTTATGTAGCAAAATTAAATATTAGTGTAACTCAGATATTCCACAGCGGAAAGACGAGGGCGATGCAGACTGCACAGGTCTTGGCTGAACATCTTCAGTGTGAAAAGGTTTCTGAAGCAGATGGACTTTCCCCCATGGATGACCCTCAAATCTGGGCTGACCGCATTTCTCAAATAAATGATGACGTAATGCTTGCAGGGCATCTGCCTCATTTATGCAGGTTTGCGTCATTAATCCTTTGTGGTGATAAGGAGAGAAATATTGTAAACTTCAAAATGGCAGGTATTGTGAGCCTTAGAAGATTTGATGACGGCAGGTGGGCAATAGAGTGGATGATAACACCGGAGGTGGTTTAATGACGGTAACAATAGTTTTTTCCATTGCAGGCTTAATAGTTGGTGGCGTTATCGCATGGCTTTTTGCAAGCTCAAAGGCAAGGAGCGCTGAGGCGGTAAACGGCGAACTGAGACAGCAGATTGAGCAGAGGGAGCAGGAGCTAAAAGAAGTTCGTATTGAGTTGATAATTGAAAAGCAAACTAAATCTGCTATGGAAGCAAAATATCAAGAGATTGAAAAAAACCTTCAAAATTTAGAAAAAGAGCTGTTAGGTAAATTTGATACTATTTCTTTGCAGGCGCTTTCTAAAAATTCTCAAGAGTTTTTGAAACTTGCCAAGGAAAAACTTGAGTCTCAAACAAATGAAGGCAAACAGGCACTTGAGAGCAAAAAGGAACTTATTGACGTGAGCCTGAAGGCTATGGATAAAACATTATCCCAAGTCCAGCAAAAGAT
>JACROO010000180.1 GCA_016214355.1 Nitrospirota bacterium
AAGCGTGGGTGGTAGACGAAAAGCAGTAAACGAAATTCCTATGGCTGTATATTCGCTATAACAATTAGGGAAAGAATAAAAATTCCCTGCCCGCAGGGACAGATAACACAAGATTGGCGATAAATCTCTTCGGGAAATCGGCAGGCTTTATCCTCATAATCTTTAAGGGAAGCAGCCTGCCGACTTCGCCAATCCAAAATGCCGCTCATTGCAGGCAAAACAAGGGAAAGACTTTAAAAGAAAGAACCGCCCTCATTTTATATTGGAAGATATTTAACGGGTATGTTACTTAAAGACAGACTTATTCATATTGGACACTTCTTCTTTAAATACAGGAGCTATCAGTTATTGGGGATTCTACTGGTGTTGTTTGAGGAGCGGAGGCATTTTTACCAGTTATCCGATAATATTTATTATGAGATGTTCTGTCTTTTTGTTGCATTTATAGGGTTGCTTATCAGAATTCTAACTACAGGTTTTGTGCATGAAGGGACATCGGGAAGAAATATGAAGGCACAGAAGGCAGAAGAACTCAATACAACAGGCACTTATTCTATAGTAAGGAATCCGCTTTATATGGGTAATTACCTGATACTCCTCGCCATCTCCTTGTTAGCGCAGAACCATGAAGTAGTTATCTTAAACACGATAATTTTTACTGCTATTTATACCCTGATCATCTTCACAGAAGAATCTTTTCTCCTTGAAAAATTCGGGGACAAGTATCTTGAATATACAAAACAGGTAAACTGTATACTGCCTTCTTTTAAAAAATTTAGAAAACCTGACAGAAAATTCAGCGTGAAGATGGTTTTAAAAAGGGAACACGACACATGGCTTACAACCGCTTTAAGTCTTGTTTTTGTGGAATTACTTAGAGAGTATGGACATTCAGGGAGGATAACTCTACACCCTCTCCGGATTTTTATTGTCCTGACTGTAGGTATAGTTTGGACTGTCTTGAAATACATGAAAAAGTTCAACAGACTTGTGTTGAAAGAGAATCTATAAGATAAAAATGGGGCGGTTCTTTTAAATAAAACTACTTGCAACGGCATTTAACAACGGCATAAACGGAACATTTACCGATTGGCTCGTCTGTACCGCAGACGCTATGAGACCCTGAAACAAGCCTGACTACCGGCAGGCAGGGTTATCCTGAATGCAGTCCCCCTGCCCTCTGCACTTTCAACATCAATATTCCCGCCGTGGGAGACTATTATCTTCTGCACAAGCGCAAGCCCAAGTCCTGTGCCTTTTTCTTTTGTCGTATAAAATGGAAGAAATATCTTCTGCCTTATATCTTCAGGAATCCCGCGTCCTGTATCGCTTATTTTTATTTCAACACTGTTATGAAGTGCCTTTAATTTTATTTCAATAGTCCCGCCGTCAGGCATTGCCTCAACTGCATTAACAAAAAGATTGGTTAAAGCCTGTCTTAAAAGGAATTCGTCAGCATTTATAATTACGCTTTCGTCTGCATCTATGGAAATATTAATTAAACTGCCGCCCGATACCGCTGACATTGCGGTTCCCTCTATAAGAATTTTTAAATTTACAGGCGTCCTGTTAATGTCCGTAGGTTTTGTAAATGCAAGCAGTTCGGATATAATCCGCTCCATGCCCTCAATCTCCCTGAGAATTGCATCAACGGTAGGTATGCTGGTGCTTTCTACTTTCCTGCCGAGAAGCTTGGCATAACCGGCAATCACAGACATGGGATTTCTTAATTCATGGGCAATCCCTGCCGACATCTCTCCAAGCTGTGTAAGCCTCTTTTTTATTTCAACCTGCGACTGTAATGTCTTTACCTCTGTAAGGTCTGTAAAAACGAGAATACGCCCGATAACCCCGCCTGATGAATCTTTCAATTGAGAACTGGTTACTCCAAGCCAGATATGCCTGCCGTCGCTTGTAACATAAGGGTATTCGCCTCTTAAGACAATTTCACTTTTTTTTATAAGCGCTATCAATGGTTCTTTGAATATCTCGGCAGAATCTTTGTCAATGGCATCTTCAGCACTTACGCCTAAAATCCTCTCTGCCGCAGGATTCATGCTCCTGACTTTCATGGAGTTATCAATACTCACCACACCGCTTGGAACGCTCTGAAGGATATTTTCATTGTAACTCTCAATACTCAGTGCCCTGTCTTCTGCAAGAGACCTCAGCCTTTCAAGTTCTTTTTCCTTTTCCTTAAGCTTTCCTACAAGCTCATGAAATGTATCAACTACAAATCCCATCTCGGATTTTTCCCTCGTGTCTCCTGCTGCCTTAAGCATCTTCCTTTGACTTGAGATATAAATCCTGACCGCTGAATAAATTGAAACCACAAGGAGAAATATCACTATGCCAAGGACAACTTGAAATCCCATAAACACCCCTTTGCTTTCCGGCAGGGAAGGAGCAAGAAAAATTCCAATCATTATTCCTGCAAATATAAACAGCGTTGCGGTAAAAACCTTGACAGTGTTATCTTGCATACAGATACCAGATTAAAAATTCCTGCCCCCAGAAAAGGCTTATTACAGAACCAAGTGCAAGGTAGGGGCCAAAGGGAATTTTTGAACCCCATTGCCTGCCCTTTAAAGCTATGAGTAAAATTCCTATTATTGAACCAAAAAGACTTCCAAGGAATGTTGTAAGCAGTACGCCTTTCCATCCTAAAAACGCCCCGACCATCCCCATCATTTTTATATCCCCTCCGCCCATTGCCTCTTTCCTGAAAATTGCCCTGCCTGCAATTGCCACAAGATAAAAAAGCCCTGCACCGAGCAAAAGCCCTGCAACAGATGCCTTAAAGCCTAACAAATTATACCGCCAGAACGGGTCGTGAAGTATGACAGAACCTGCGATTAAACCAAGAGGCATACCCGGCAGTGTTATCCTGTCAGGGATTATCTGGTGTTCAAGGTCTATAAATGTAATCACAATCATGGATGAAAGAAATACAAAATATGCTAAAAGGTGCCATGAAATATCAGGCATAAATCTCCACACCGCTGTTACATAAAGAAGGGCATTTAAGAATTCTACAATAGGATATTTGAGCGGTATTTTAGCACTGCATTTTCTGCACTTACCCCCCAGCAAAATGTAACTCATGATTGGTATGTTGTCATAAAACCTTATCGGGCTTTCACAGGAAGGACAGTGTGAAGATGGCTTGATTATGGAAAGACCTTTCGGCATGCGGTATATGCATACGTTAAGGAAAGAACCTGCAATAGCGCCGAATACGAATGTTATGATGTATATTGTTAACACGTTTTATCCGCTACATCTTTAACATCAGTTGCAAGTTGCAGATTGCAAGTTTCATGTAAAATCCTGCATTTTGAATCTTGCATCTTTTACTATTCCTGCGGTTTGCTCAGGGCATGCGCCTTGCCTTTATAATCTTCTATCTGCTCCTTGAGTTTTTTTATCTCTTCTATTGCCTGAAGGATGACAAAATCTTTCAGTACTGCCTTCTCTTCCTTCTCCTTAAGCTCCAGCACCCTCCTGCCGATATCCCTGTAAAGTTCATCAACCTTTGCCTCAAGTTTACTGCTCGTATAAAGGAGTTTTGCCATAGTTGTCTCAGCCTTCAGCCTGTCGGCAAGAAATGTCGCAACCCACTTTATGCTCTTTACGCCTTCATCAAAATTTTTTCTGACTCTATTAAACATAACACCTCCCTCAATAAAAAAAGTGTATAGTTAAGAGTTAAAATTAAAAAGTTAAAATTAAAAAAAATCTTTTTCCTTAACTCTTAACTGATTGCACTCATAACATAGTATACTGATTTTTAATGCTCTAAAATATCATAACATCGTATACTGAATTAAGTTTTCTTGTCATTCCCCCCATGCTTTCTTGCGAAAGCAAGAATGGGGGGAATCCATGTCCTTAAATCCTTACTGCTCTGGATTGTCCGGTCCCCCGATTACTACTTTCGGGGGCAGGCAAGCCGGACAATGACAGACAGATTAATGCTTCTGTCGTAGTATATAGTTTACGATGTTATGATATAAACCCCTTAACTCTTCACTAACTCCAGCTTCCCCATCCACTTTTTCTGCAATCTCTCTTTAAGCAGAGGATAATTTCTTAAATAAGGGTCTGCATCTGCAAGTGCAAACGCCTCTCTTCTTGACGCCTCAAGGATGCTTATGTCTCTTATTATATTCGCCATCTTTAAATCCGGCATCCCCGACTGCCTTGTGCCAAAAAATTCGCCGGGACCCCTGATAGAGAGGTCTTCCTCTGCAATTTTAAATCCGTCAGCCGTTGCCTCCATCACCTTAAGGCGTCTCTTTGCATCTTCGCTGAAAGGCGGATACGCCATCAGCAGGCAGTAAGATTCATGATTACCCCTGCCTATTCTGCCTCTTAGCTGGTGAAGCTGTGCAAGCCCGAATCTCTCAGCATGGACAATAAGCATGATTGATGCATTCGGCACATCAACCCCAACTTCTATGACAGTGGTAGATACGAGCATATCAATATCGCCTGACTTAAAAGAAGACATAATGTTTTCTCTTTCTTCCTGCTTAATCCTGCCGTGAATAAGACTTATTTTCTTTGCAGGAAAAATTTTCCTGAATGCCTCTGCACCCTCCTCAGCACATTTAAGGTCAAGCTTCTCTGATTCTTCAATGAGAGGATATACAATGTATATTTGCCTTCCCTTGGCAAGTTCACTATTCATCAAAGAATAGACATGTTCTTTCTGCGCCGGGAAAAAGACTTTTGTAACAATGGGCTTTCTGCCTGATGGAAGTTCATCTATCACGGATATATCAAGGTCCCCGTATAATGTCATTGCGAGGGTCCTCGGTATGGGCGTTGCAGTCATGACAATTATATCAGGATTAAAACCTTTCTTGCGAAGGCTGGCACGCTGGACAACTCCGAACTTATGCTGTTCGTCAATTACCGCAAGCCCAAGGTTCTTGAATATCACCCGTTCCTGAATAAGCGAATGCGTCCCGATAACAATCTGCACCCCGCCACCTGATATTTCATCAAGCGGGATTGCCTTTGAGCTTGAGGTAATAAGTGCAACATTAACCTCAAGCGCCTCAATCATTTTATGGACATTTATAAAATGCTGTTCTGCAAGGACTTCAGTCGGAGCCATCAGGCACGCCTGATAACCCGACTCCACGGCAGTCAGCATGGAGATAAGTGCAATAACTGTCTTGCCGCAGCCTACGTCGCCGTGCAGCAGCCTGTTCATCGGCAGCGGCATCTGCATATCGTGCCTGATTTCTTCTATGACCCTTTTTTGTGAGCGTGTAAGTTCAAACGGGAGCCTTTTAAGAAACTTATTAACAAGCAGGCCCTCGCACTTAAAACTTATACCTTTTTCTAAAACCTCTTTTTTCTTTGTAAGTGCAAGCCCAAGCTCAAGAAGGAAAAACTCATCAAATATAAGCCGCCTGTGAGCAGGGCTGACGCCTTTATTCAGGGCGACTGCATCAGTAAAATTTTCAGGGAAATGCGCCTCGTTAACCGCATTCTGTAACGGCAACAGATTATTTTTTTGAAGAATGTCCCCGGGCATGAAATCTTTAATAATACCGCTGTGCGAATTTATTGTATTAAACATCAGGGTTCTGAGCTGCTTTGGCGTAAAACCTTCTGTGGCTCTATATACGGGGACAATCCTGCCCGTATGGATAAACCTATCGTCATTTTCAAGGCGTTCAAAATCAGGGTTTTCCATTTCAAACCCAAACCCGAAGCCCATGGATAAGCGGCTGCCCTTCACAACACCGCTCAGAATGACCTTTTGTCCTTTAGTAAAATATTTTTCAAGATACGGCTGGTTAAACCACCTGCATTTAAGAACCCCTGTATCATCCCTGATAGAAAGCTCAAAAATCTTCATCCGCTTTTTAGGTGTAGTGATAACCGCTGCTGAGACTACCTCGCCGATTATTGTCTCAAGGTTTCCACAGGTAAGGTCTTTAATCTTTTTTAGATTTTTTCTGTCCTCATACCGCCATGGGAAATAATAAAGAATATCTTCAAGCGTCTTGATTCCAAGTCTTTCAAGGAGCAGTGATCTTTTGGGTCCTACCCCTTTAACGTACTGCACTGAAGTATCGGCGGTATAATTAGAGATACGCGATAAACGATGAATAACAGATTGCTTTTGTATGCTATTGCTCATTTTTGGAGGTTTGTTCTTCTTTGCGACCCTTATCTTTGATGGGTTCCTCCATTTTTATTGCCTGTAATTCCTCTGCCTTCATCCTGTCATATTCAGTATTGCTTATAATATCAATATCCCAGCCTGTGAGCTTCATAGCCAGCCTGACATTCTGCCCCTTTTTCCCGATAGCTACTGAAAGCTGCTGGTCACTGACAACAACCATTGCAGATTTCCCTTCTTCATTAATCCCGATTTTTTCCACAGAGGCAGGGCTCAGCGCCTTTGCTATCAGCATCCGCGGGTCGTCCGTCCATGGTATTATATCTATCCTCTCACCTTTAAGTTCCCTCACTATAGATTGAACCCGCGCACCTTTAATACCGACACAGGCGCCGACAGGATCAACCTGCGGGTTTTTTGAATAAACGGTTAATTTAGTCCTGTCTCCTGCCTCCCTCACAATGTTTTTTATAACAACGAGTCCTTCGTAAATCTCGGGTATCTCCATTTTAAAGAGTTCAGCGACAAAATTAGGATGCGTCCTTGAAAGTGATATTACAGGACCCTTCTGGGTAACCTTTACATCTTCTATGCACAACCGTATTGTCTCACCCCTCTTAAGTGTCTCGTTGGGAAGCGTATCCTTTATTGGCAGTACTGCCTCTGCCCTTCCAAGTGCAATATAATAGTTGCCTTTTTCCTTACGGATTACTATGCCGCTTACAATCTGCCCAACCTTGTCCTTGTACTCGTCATAAATAACCTCTCTCTCTGCCTCCCTGACCTTCTGAAAAAGCACCTGCTTTGCTGTCTGGGCTGCAATCCTCCCGAAGTCATGAATGGCCACAGGGGCTATAATCTCATCCCCAATACCCTTAGACGTATCTATTTTCTTTGCCTCAGCAAGAGATATCTCTTCCTTCGTGTTTGCAACCTTCTGGACTATTTTTTTTAACGCAGTCAGTGTAATTTCACCGCTATTAGGCGTAATTTTAATGTTCATATTCGTGTTGATGCCGTATTTTTTCCTTGCTGCAGACAAAAGAGCAGATTCCAGTGTTTCTATAAGAGACTCTTTGGATATCCTTTTTTCCTTGCTCATCTGTTCAATTATCTGAATTAATTCGCGGTTCACAGATTAAACTGTCACCTCCAGCCTTGCCTTTGAAATGCTCCCGTAAGGTATTGTCACAAGCCTTTCTCCGGGAAGAAGCAGCACTAAATCTGCATCACCTGCATCAACTATTTCACCGATGAAAAATGTCTGGTTATTTATATCTGTTGAGGTAACAACCCTCACAGTCTTTCCTGTAAACTGTTTAAAATCCCCGGGTCTTTTAATTGGCCTGTCAAGACCGGGAGATGAAACCTCTAAAATGTATGAAGAAGGTATAGGGTCAAGCACATCAAGCTGCGCCTCTATCTCACGGCTTGCCCTCTCGCAGTCATCAAGGGTAACTCCGCCTTCTTTGTCAATAAAAATCCTCAAAAGAAACCTGCTCCCTGACTTTGCCAATTTAATATCCTCCAGATTTACGCCTATACTATTCATCACAGGCTCTATAATTTCCCTGATTTTAGCCTCTAAATCTTTTGTATCCACCATAATATCTTCACTTTTTCGCCCCAGGCGAAGCATCCGGGGCTGATAACCTCTTTTACTCAAAAACAAAAGAGTGGGAAAACCCACTCTTTTTCAGTAATAAGTATCGCCTCACCCGTGTTAGAAAAATATCATATTTCCGCTAAAAAAGCAAGGGGCAGGTAACTCACGTCCCCACCCCTCATATACTCTAAGTCTATTATTTTCCTGCTGGTGCTGGTGCTGGTGCTGGTGCTGCCGGCTCTGTTGGTGCCGCTGCCGGAGCTGGAGCTTCTTCGGTTTCTGGTTTCTTGCAACCTATTGTAAGTGTAAAGGCTACAATTAATATCAAAGAAAACACTAATGCTAACAGTCTCTTCATTAAAATTCACCTCCTTCCAAAAATTACTTTTTTAGGCTATTAAGCTTTTTTAACCAGCATTTTTAATATCATATAGTTCTTATAATTGTCAAGGATTTTTTAATTTTATGTTAACGCCAAAATGAAAATGTCCTGTTTTTACCAAAATAGAAATGTTGTCCTGTTTTATGCTGCTCTATTTCGTCATTCTCTGGCTTGACCCCCGTATCAAGTACGGGGCAGGCTCCGAATCCAGACGCCGTCCCCGCGAAAGCGGGGAACTATATAAGGAACTGGATTGCCCGATCAAGAGGCTGTGTCGCAATTGTCATCCTGAACCATGTGCTGAACTTGTTTCAGTATCGTTTCAGGATTTCAGCAGTCTATAACATATTGAAAATACGAGATTTTGAAATAAATTCAGAATGACATAATAGGCACTTCCATAATTGCGACACAGCCTCCAAGTCGGGCAATGACATTATTGGTATTGGTAATTTAATAATCTTCATCCCATCTTCGCGCTGCATGCTTGAGTATTTAATAGCAAATAGGACATTTCTAAATTGGTTTTTTATATTTGAAACTATTTTATAATGCTGATATAATCAAACGGGCAAAAACTCTGAGATGAAAAATAAAGACAGCAGTATCAAGCATCTCTTAAGCGAGCTAATAGAACAGGAAATTCTTGACGCCTTTGGTGACGGTGTCAGCATTCAGGACACTAATTTCAAGATTTTATATCAGAATAATACCCACAAAAACTTTATCGGAGACCATACAGGCAGATATTGTTATGAGGCATACGAACATAGAGAAAAGACATGTGAAGGATGTCCTCTGGATACGGCTTTCAAAAACGGAGGCATCCACACGACAGAAAGAAGTGTGTCAACTGATAACGGGGTAAAATATCTTGAAATTACTGCATCAGTTTTAAAGGATGAAACAGGAAAAATCCTTGCAGGCATTGAGATTGTAAGGGACACTACATGGCGCAGGGAGACATCCGAGGCTCTGAGAAAGAATGAGAAATTCCTCAATGATGTCTTTGACAGCATACAGGACGGTATTAGCATCCTGGATAAGGACATGAACATCATACGTGTAAATCATGCAATGGAACGCTGGTATTCCCATGCCATTCCTCTTGTAGGCAAGAAATGCTACGATGCATATCACAGCAGGAGTGATCGCTGCGAGGTCTGTCCCAGCCGGCAGACATTAGAAACCGGTGAAAGTTCATATAACGTTGTCCCAAAAAGAGGTCCCGGCGGAGAAATTACAGGATGGCTTGACCTTTACAGCTTTCCATGGATAGATATACAAACACAGGAGCTTAAGGGAGTCATTGAATATGTCCGCGACATCACAGAGCGCAAAAAATTAGAAGACGACCTTAAAAAACGGGTTAACGAGCTTGAGGAATTTTACCAGATGGCAATCGGCAGGGAGCTCAAGATGAAAGAACTCAAAAACGAGATGCAGGAATTAAAATCCCGGCTTGCACGGTATGAAACATGACTACACACCTTAAGCCTGAAATCATAGAATAAACATCCGGTTTAAAAATTATTCGTCCTTTAATAATTTCAGGAGGATAAAAACACTTTGAAAATAATTGTCTGTATAAAGCAGGTGCCCGATACATCAGAGGTCAGGATTAATCCCGAAACAAACACGCTTATAAGAGAAGGGGTGCCGAGCATTATTAATCCTTTTGACCTTCATGCCATTGAGGCGGGGCTTCAGATAAAAGATAAGACCGGCGGAAAGGTCACTGCCTTAACAATGGGCCCGCCGCAGGCAGAGAACGCATTAAGAGAGGCAATCTCCATGGGTGCCGATGAGGCAGTCCTGCTGACAGACAGGGCATTTGCCGGCTCTGATACATGGGCAACTGCGTACACACTGGCTGCAGCAATTAAAAAGCTCGGCGCAGACATAATATTCTGCGGCAAACAGGCAATTGACGGTGACACAGCACAGGTGGGGCCCGAGACTGCTGAATTTTTGAATATCCCCCATATTGCATATGTCCGCAAAATAGAAAAGATACAAGACGGTTATCTCAGGGTTCAGCGGCTTATGGATGACGGTTATGACATTGTAGAATCTTCATTGCCCGTCCTTCTTACTGTCGTCAAGGAATTAAATACCCCGAGGCTGCCGTCCATTAAAGGCAAGATAGCTGCAAAAAAGGCTGTAATAAAGAAAATGGGGCATTCTGAAATAGAAGCCGATGAAAACAACCTCGGGCTGAAAGGCTCGCCAACGCAGGTCAAAAATATCTTTGCACCCCCTAAAAAATCAGGAAGAACGATGCTTGAAGGTACGCCTGAAGAACAAGTAAATACGCTTGCAGAGGCATTAAGGAGGGCTAAGTGTTTATAATCGTAAAGCCTGATAAATGCACGGGCTGCGGAAACTGCGTGGCATCCTGCCCTTACGAGGCAATTGATATTGCAAGCGGGATTGCATTTATAAATGAATACTGCCAGCTTTGCAAGGCATGCATGCCGGTCTGTCCTGAAGGAGCAATAGTAGAAGTTGACGACAGTTCACAGATGACAGTTGACAGTTTACAGTTCACTGATTACAAGGGCATGTGGGTCTTTGCAGAACAGAGGGAAGGAAAGGCTGCCTCTGTATCCTATGAACTGCTCGGCATTGGAAGGAAACTGTCGGATGAACTTGGGACAGAACTCTCAGCAGTCCTTTTCGGCGCTGATGACAGTGAGGCAGGCGAACTCATAAGATGGGGCGCTGATAAAGTATATTTATGCAGTGAGCCGCTCCTGACGAAATTTAATGACGATATATATTCTGAACTTCTTTCAAGGCTTATAAGAAAATATAAACCCGAAATTGTACTTGCAGGCGCAACGACTATCGGCAGGTCGTTTATTCCGAGAGTGGCGGCAAGGCTAAAGACAGGGCTTACCGCCGACTGCACCTCGCTTGAAATAGACAAAGAGACAAAAAACCTCCTGCAAATAAGGCCTGCTTTCGGCGGCAACATAATGGCAACAATCCTCTGCCCTAACCGCAGGCCTCAGATGGCAACCGTAAGGCCCCGCGTGATGAAAAAGGGAGAACATGACGCAGGAAAAACAGGTGAAATAATACATATAGAGGCCGCTAATCTAATCTCAAGTACCAAAGTTATTGATACAATTAAAGAAGTTTCAGAGCTTACTGTAAATCTACATGAGGCAAATATCATTGTGGCAGGCGGAAGAGGACTCGGAGATGTAAAGGGATTTAAACTCCTTGAAGAACTTGCAGGAGTAATGGGCGGAGCCATCGGCGCATCAAGGGCTGCGGTTGACGAAGGATGGATTTCATACAGCCATCAGGTCGGGCAGACAGGTAAGACCGTGTGCCCCAAGATTTACTTTGCATGCGGAATCTCAGGGGCGGTTCAACATCTCGTAGGGATGCAGTCCTCAGATATCATTATCGCAATAAATAAAAATCCGGATGCCCCTATTTTTAATGTTGCAACCTTCGGCATAGTCGGCGACTTGTATAAAGTAATCCCGCTGATGATTAAGAAGATTAAAGAGGCAAAAGGGCTTTAATCAGGAGGTAATGCTATGAAAATCGCTTTTGTTTTTCCCGGTCAGGGCTCACAGCATGTTGGAATGGGAAAAGACCTTTATGAAAATTTCAGCGAAGTTAAACATATATATAAAGAGGCATCTGATACGCTTGGATATGACCTTGCAGGGCTGAGCTTTAACGGGCCTCAGGAAGAGCTTAACAAAACCTTCAGGACCCAGCCGTGCCTTCTGACTGCAAGCTTTGCAGCATTCAAAGTCCTTTCTTCAAAAGGCATAACTCCATTTTGCGTGGCAGGTCACAGCCTTGGCGAATATTCTGCCGTAGTCGCATCCGGGGGCATCCAGTTTAAAGATGCGGTAAAGATTACTGAAAAAAGAGGACAGTTCATGCAAGACGCAGTGCCTGAAGGCAAAGGGCTTATGGCAGCCATACTCGGGCTTGAAAAAGACGAGTTAGAAAATGTGTGCCGGTCAGTCAGTTCGGGTTATGTTGTTCCTGCAAACTACAACTGCCCGGGACAGATTGTGATTGCAGGGGAAAAAGGCGCTGTTGAAGAGGCAATAGAGCTTGCGAAAGAGGCAGGAGCCAGAAGGGCTGTTGTGCTGTCAGTGTCTGCGCCTTCGCACTGCAATCTCATGACAGGAGCTGCAGAAAGACTTTCTAAACTGTTTAATACTATTGAATTCAGAGCCCCGCAGATACCGATTGTCAATAATGCAGATGCAGTCTTTTTAAATAATCCCGAAGAGATTAAGGCATCATTGGTCAGACAGCTAACTACCCCTTTATTGTGGGAAGACTCTATCAGGCAAATGCTTAAAAATGATGTAACGACATTTATAGAAGTTGGGCCGGGAAAAATCCTTTCCGCCATCATCAGAAAAATAGACAAAGAAGCGAGAGTGCTTAATGTTGAGGATACAAAAAGCCTTACAGATGCTCTGAATACTTTGAATGGATAAGAGAGAAGTCTGATATTATGAATGTCAGCAAAATTACAAACATGATATTGTGAATATCATGTTTCATTTTAACCTTTAATCTTCCCCTGCCACACCTTAGCCTTTGCCATTATTTCCGCCTCGTCCATCGTGGTCAATTTTCCGCCTTCAACAACAATCTTTCCATTAACCATCACTGTCTCAATATCAGAAGGCCTCATGCAGTAAGTGATGTGCGAATATACATCATAAATCGGCGTAAGATGCGGCTGTGCAAGGTCTGCAATAACAATATCCGCCCTTTTACCCGGTCTAAGGGAACCGATTTTATCGCCCAGGCTTAATATCTCAGCACCATTTCTCGTCGCCATCAAAAGTGCAGTCTTGCTGTCAACGACAGTCGGGTCTTCGGTTACAGCTTTATGAACCTTCGCAGCAGTGGACATTTCACCCAGAATGCTCAGGTCGTTGTTGCTCGCCGCACCATCAGTGCCGAGTGCCACCTTAACCCCTGCCTTGAGCAGTTTAGGTACAGGGCTAAAGCCTGACGCAAGTTTCAGGTTGCTTTCAATGCAGTGGCAGACACCTACATTCCTTTTTGCAAGTATTTCTATGTCCCTGTCAGTCAGCCACACGCAGTGCGCCGCAAACATGCGTTCTGAAAGAACTCCTATCCCGTCCAGATATTCTACAGGAGTTTTTCCAAAACGCTGCTGGCATAAACCGGTTTCAAACCTCGTCTCGGCAAGATGCGTATGAAGCAGGACGCCGTGCTTCTCAGCAAGAGCGCTTGCACGCTTATAGTTATCAGGCCCGCATGTGTAAGTTGCATGGGGCGCTACGCATGGAGTAACCAGTTCGCTGCCTTTCCAGTTAGTTATAAGGTTTTCTGCATTTTTAAAATAATCATCGGCAGATTGCGCATATTTTGAAGGGAAATCAATAATACCTGCACCCAATACAGCCCTCATGCCGATTTTCTCAAGCTTCTTTCCGGCAGTATCCTCATAGAAGTACATATCCGCATAGGTCGTAACTCCTGCCTTGAGCATTTCAAGGCAGGCAAGCCCCACTGCATCATCCACAAACTCGCTTGTCAGCCATTTCCCTTCAACAGGCCAGATGTGTTTTTCAAGCCATTCCTGCAAAGGCAGGTCATCGGCAAGCCCTCTTAAGTAAACCATTGCTGCGTGTGTATGTGTATTGATTAAACCAGGAAATACAACTTTATTTGTTCCGCCCAATATTTTTTCTGCAGAATATTTTTTTGCAATATCAGCAAATGTTCCCGCGTCAGTAATATTCTTCCCTGTTACCGCTACTGCCCCGTCTCTAATAACATCAAGCCCGCCATCCATAGTGAGCAGATAATCCGCCCTTATAATGAAGTCAACTTTTTGCATATTTTGTCCTGAAAATATATTTATAACACACACCCCACCCCCTCTTAAAAGAGAGGAGTTCTAAGGTTTCCCCTCTAAAAAGAGGGGATTAAGGTTCCTCAATATCCCCTCTAAAAAGAGGGGATTAAGGGGTGTGTGTTTTCACATAAGCAAATTTTACGCAGGCTAAAGCCTGCGGCTACAGGTGACTATGTCACTTAATCTGTGTAATCAGTTTCTCCGCTATCTGCACAGCATTAAGCGCCGCACCCTTTCTCAGGTTATCCGATACAACCCACATATTAATTCCGTTTTCTACGGTGTCATCTTCTCTTATCCTGCCGACATATACTTCATCTTTTCCTGCGGCATAAACAGGCAGCGGGTAGATATTTTTTTCAGGCGCATCATAGACAATTATGCCGGGAGCAGATGAAAGCAGTACCCTTGCCTCGTTGGCTGTCAGTTTTTCCTCTGTCTCAATATTCACCGATTCCGAGTGCCCCCTGAACACAGGAACCCTTACTGTAGTCGCAGTAATCCTTATTGAATCGTCTCCCATAATCTTCTTGGTCTCATTCACCATCTTTATCTCTTCTTTTGTGTAACCGTCTTCCATAAACTTGTCAATATGGGGAAGGCAGTTAAAGGCTATCTGATGCGGATAGACAACCGGCTTTATCTCCTTGAAATTAAGCATGTCAGAGGACTGCTGCAGGAGCTCTTCCATTGCCCTTTTGCCCGTGCCTGAAACCGACTGGAATGTGGTCACAACCACCCTCTTGATTTTAACCGCATCATGGATAGGCTTCATGACTACAACCATCTGAATCGTTGAACAATTTGGATTAGCAATTATACCCTTATGCCATTTTAAATCCTGCGGATTAACCTCAGGCACAACAAGCGGAACATTGGGGTCCATTCTCCATGCGCTTGAATTGTCAACAACAACACAGCCTGCCTTAACTGCAAAGGGAGCAAAATGCAGGCTCCTCTCAGCACCTGCAGAAAACAAGGCAATATCTATCCCCTTAAAAACATTCTCTCCCAATATTTCAACTGTCACAGCTTTATCACAAAACTCCAGCGTCTTGCCTTCTGAACGCTCTGAAGCAAAAAGCCTTAACTGCCCGATAGAAAATTTTCTCTCCTCAAGAACCGCAATCATTTCATTTCCTACTGCTCCTGTTGCCCCAACAACCGCGACAACGTATTTATCTTTTTTCTTTAACATCTTTCATCCTCTTTCGTTAATTTGAGACCCTGAATTTATTTCAGGGTCTCAAAAATATAGATTCTGAATCAAGTTCAGAATGACATAATAGGGCTATTCTATAATATACTTCACAACGAGGTCTCCCACCTCGGTTGTAGTGTATCCCATCTGCCCTGCAGCCAGGCTCTTTATATGGTTCGCAGTTACCTGCATCACTGCCCGTTCTACACACTTCCCTGCCTCTGCTTCATCTAAATGTTCCAGCAACATGCCCCCTGCGCATATAGCCGCAAGCGGGTTAATTGTATTCCTGCCCTTATATTTTGGGGCAGAACCTCCTATTGGTTCAAACATAGATACGCCCTGAGGGTTTATGTTTCCTCCGGCAGCAATCCCCATCCCGCCCTGAATCATGGCACCGAGGTCGGTAATAATATCGCCGAACATATTGTCTGTCACAATGACATCAAACCACTCAGGATTTTTAATAAACCACATGGTTATTGCATCAACATGCGCATAATCAGCTTTTATGTCAGGGTATTCCTTTGCCACCTCATAGAATGTCCTCTCCCATAAATCAAAGGCAAACGTCAGGACATTTGTCTTTCCGCAAAGGGTAAGCTTGTTCGCCTTGTTTCTCTTCTTGCAGTACTCAAAGGCATAACGGACACACCGCTCAACCCCTTTTCTGGTATTAATGGATTCCTGCACAGCCACTTCGTCAGGCGTTCCTTTTTTGAGCACACCCCCGGCACCTGCATAAAGACCCTCTGTATTTTCCCTTACAACAACAAAATCAATATGTTCAGGCCCCTTGTCCTTTAGAGGACATTCCACCCCGGGGTAAAGCTTAACAGGCCTCAGATTAATATACTGGTCAAGCTCAAATCTAAGCCTTAAAAGAATGCCCTTCTCAAGTACTCCGGGCTTTACGTCAGGATGCCCGATTGCCCCAAGATAAATAGCATCATGTTTTTTAAGCTCTTCAACAGCACCGGATGGCAGCGCCTCACCTGTCTCTAAATAATGCTCTCCGCCGAAATTAAAATATTTCAGGTCAATTTTAAATCCATATTTTTGCGATACAGCTTTTATGACCTTTATCCCTTCTGCTATTACTTCTGGCCCGGTTCCATCCCCCGGAATTACCGCAATGTTATATGCCTTTGACATTTTTTTCACCTTTCTGATAACTGTTCACTGTCAACTGTTAACTGTTTTTAAAATGGCGGTCCCAACGGGCTTCGAACCCGTGTTTTAGCC
>JACROO010000181.1 GCA_016214355.1 Nitrospirota bacterium
GATAGTCTGAATTTATTTAATGATAGCCTAAAAGGATTCCGAGAAAATACCCAAGTACTACCATTAGAAATTACTAATGTTTGCAATTCTTTAAAAAAGAATATGGAAGAATATGAGATTACCTTGAAGAGTAGATTGAATATGCTCGAAAAAGAAATAAAAAGTATAAATATGATTATGGATGAATTTATAAATGTAGCAACTGAAAAAGTCCAAAGATTAAAATAGTGCGAAGACAAGAAGATATATTCGGTTTTACGCTTGGGGAGTTATCTTTTCTTTTATTATTTTCTTTGATGGTATTATTTACGTTAGGAGAGCAAAAAAATGCTAAAAATATAGCTACGCAAAATCAATTAAAAGAAACAAAATTGAAATTAGAAGAAGCAAAAAAAAGAATAGCTCAATTAGAGACTGAGAATAAGGTAGCTGAAAAAAATAAAAAAGATTTAAAATCTAAACAGACGCCAAGCTGTAACGAGATAGGACTTAAAAAAGGTTTCTATGGAGAATTTATAATACGTGGAGCAGACAATTATTCCTATGATGATAAACAATTCAACTTTAATGGTCTAACAAGTTATATCTCAAAGGATTTAGAAGAAGCTAAAAATCAGAATTGTATTTTAACTATAAAGGTGATCTTCCCCCGAAAAAGTGGACACAACGAAGAGTTTGGTATTAGGATAAATGCCAGCTCGTAATTAGGAGGTGTTCCATGAAGGGGGAAAAGGTCAAAATGAAGCGTTTTGACAGGGATTTTAAGATTTCAGCGGTAAAAATGGTTACCGAAGGAGGGCATAAGGCATCAGAGGTAGCCAGAAGCTTAGGGATACATGCTAATCAGCTTTACAACTGGAAAAGGAAGTTTAGTAATAATGGGGAAAAGGCATTCCCCGGCAAAGGGCATCTGACTGAGATATCTGCGCTTCGCAAGCAGTTGCGTGAAGTAGAGATGGAGCGGGATATACTAAAAAAAGCAGTCGGCATATTTTCAAAAACGACCGAGAACGGTTCAAGTTTATAGAGATGAATCGTTTAAGTTATCCGCTCGAGAAGATGTGCCGAGCAGTAGAGGTATCCAGGAGCGGTTATTATGCATTTAGAAGCAGGCCTAAAAGCCAAAATAGGATCAATAACGATGGGCTGCTCATTGAAATAAGGCGTGTATTCTGGGATAATGACCGTAATTACGGCAGTCCGCGGATATGGGATCAATTGCGGAATAAAGAGCATATTCCTTGTTCCATAAACCGCGTAGCCAGGCTCATGCACTGTAACGGTATCATTGCCATACAGAGGCGCAGGTTTCGAGTGACGACAAACTCAAAACATGATTATCCTGTATGGCCTAATGTTTTGAACCGGAATTTTGCTGTAACAAGACCTAATACCGTGTGGGTATCGGATATAACATATATCTGGACGCATGAGGGCTGGTTGTATCTGGCGGCAATACTTGATTTGTATTGTCGAGGAGTTGTTGGTTTAGCTATGGATAAGACTATTGCTGATACGTTGACGCTCTCGGCATTGAAACAGGCGATTTTGAGGCGTTGTCCGCCTAAGGGGCTTATCTGTCACTCTGATAGGGGTAGCCAGTATGCCGGCAATGATTTCAAGGCATTATTGGCTCAGCATGAGTTTATCGGCAGTATGAGTAAAAAAGGCGACTGTTGGGATAATGCCGTAGCTGAGAGTTTTTTCCATACGCTTAAAGTAGAGCTTATTCACCGGAGTAAGTTTAGGACCAGAGAAGAGGCAAAGAGAAAAATCTTTGCATATGTTGAAATGTACTACAACCGCAAAAGGGCACATTCAACGCTTGGGTACTTGAGCCCTTTTGAGTATGAAAGGCAGGCGTCACTATCTTTATAAACCGTCCACTAAAAAGGGGAAGGTCACTATAAGTACATATCATAAGTTCGATGATTTTTATAAAATCCCTTTATTGATCAAAAGCCTGCACCCTGGATATAAAATCTTTATGACGTTGGATGTATGTTTTGCAATCTAAAAAAGGTTTTTTAAAAATACTATCCACTGTGAAATGAATTGGGTTAAAAATGAAACTTAAGGGCAAAGTAGCGATTATTACAGGCGGAGCGCGAGGCATAGGGAAGGCAATAGCAACTTTATTTGCGCAGGAAGGTGCTAAAGTGGTGATTGTCTCCAGAACTCCTGATGAGATAAGTAATACAGTATCTGATATAAAGAATAATGGAGGGGAGGCTATCGGGATAGTTGGTGATATTTCAAGGTGGAATGATGTTGAAAGAATAAAAAATAATACAGTTTCAACGTTTGGCACAATAGATGTGCTTCTTAATAATGCAGGGGTCCAGAAGCCGATAGGCCCCTTTATAGACATAGATATTGAAGAGTGGATGAGGAACTTTCAGATTAACCTTTTTGGCACTGTTTTGTGCTGCAAGGCAGTTTTGCCGGTTATGATAAAAAAAAGAAGAGGAAAAATTATCAATCTTTCAGGGGGCGGCTCTACGTCTCCGAGGATTAATTTCACTGCTTATGGCACCGCTAAGACTGCTGTAGTTAGGTTTACGGAAACACTCGCCGAGGAGTTGAAAGATTATAATATTCAGGTAAATACAATTGCTCCGGGTGCGGTAAACACAAAAATGCTGTCAGAGGTGCTTGAAGCAGGCGATGCAGCAGGCAAGAAAGAGTTGGATGAGGCTAAGGTTCGTGCTGAGAAAGGCGGAACTCCTCCGGAGCTTGCAGCAGAGCTGGCACTTTTTCTTGCTTCTGATAAGTCCAATGGCTTGACCGGCAGATTGATAAGCGCACTATGGGATGACTGGAGAAATTTTAATGATGATACTATCAATCAGGTAATGAAAAGTGATAAATATACCCTGAGGAGAATTACTTGAGTGAGTTTAAGGTAGGCATAATAGGAGCTGGACTTATTGGCAAGAAACGCGCAGAAGCTATACTTGGGAACAGAGAATCTCAAATAATTGCAGTTGCTGATATAGACCATGCAAAGGCAGAAGAATTTGCGATTAAATATCGCTGCAGTTCAACTACAAACTGGGAGGAAGTTATAAAAAGAAGAGATATAAACATAGTCGTTATTGCTACGCCAAATAAGTTTTTAACTCCGATTGCAATTGCTGCCTTGAAAGAGGGAAAACATGTATTATGTGAGAAACCATTGGGCCGAACTCCTGAAGAATCAAAAGAAATCCTTGCTTCACGACTTACGGTTCACGGTTCACGATTTACTGTCTTGAAAACAGGCTTTAATCACCGCCATCATCCGGCAATAGCACAGACAAAGCAGTTAGTAGATAATGGCGAGATTGGTGATTTATACTTTATGAGATGCCGCTATGGACATGGCGGCAGGGCTGGATATGAGAAGGAATGGCGTGCTGATAAAGAACTTTGCGGCGGCGGGGAATTACTGGATCAGGGGGTCCATGTGGTAGATTTATTTAGATGGTTTGCAGGTAATTTTAACGAAGCCTTTGGATATACACAGACTTACTTTTGGAATATGGATGTAGAGGATAATGCCTTTGCAATTTTCAAGCAAGACAGCGGTGTTATAGCAGCTATGCATACAAGCTGGACACAATGGAAAAATCTTTTTTCGTTTGAGATTTTTGGCAGCAAGGGATATTTGATAATTGAAGGATTGGGGGGAAGTTATGGCACTGAAACATTAAAAATCGGAAGACGTAAACTTGAAAGCGGGCCTCCTGATGAAACGATTATTGAGTTCCCTGACTTTGATGTCTCATGGAAAGAAGAGTGGAAGGAGTTTATCTCTGCTATAAAAGATAATAGAGAACCGATAGGAAATGGTTGGGACGGTTATCAGGCAAATAAGATGCTGGCGGCAGTGTATGAGTCGGCAAGGCGGGGCAAGGTTGTAAGGTTTGAGGCTTGAGGTTTGAGGTTGGAGGCAAAAAAAGCAATATTTTTAGACAGGGATGGTGTAATAAACAAGGTATTATTAAATGATGGGAAACCCTTCTCTCCCAGAAGATTTGAAGAGTTTGTGTTGATACCTGATATAGAAATTAGCTTAAATTCCTTCAGGAGTATGGGATTTTTAAATATAATTGTCACTAACCAGCCTGATATTGCCCGTGGATTAATTGAGATGCAGGAGTTGAATAAGATGCATAATTTATTAATGGAAAAATTGGCTATTGATGATATTATTGTATGTCCGCATGACGATGCTGATGATTGCCGCTGCCGAAAGCCAAAAGCAGGGATGTTGTTAGACGGGTCAAAGAAATGGAATATAGATATAAAAAAATCTTTTTTAATTGGAGATACATGGAAAGACATAGAGGCTGGCAAATCGGCTGGATGCAAGTCTATTTTGATA
>JACROO010000168.1 GCA_016214355.1 Nitrospirota bacterium
GGCTGTAGCTCAGTTGGGAGAGCGCTTGAATGGCATTCAAGAGGTCGTCGGTTCGATCCCGATCAGCTCCACTTTTTTACAGAACCTTCAAAAATTCCTTATACTCCTGAGTTGGCTCAATGATTTCCAAACCCAGACTGTTTGTGAGGTAATGAGTCGGGGTTTTGAATGCCCATTTGACCTTGCAGTTAAGATTCAACGCCCTGCCAGAAGGGAGCTGAAATTTCAGCTCAAGTGCTGTTCCGGCGGTGAGATCTATTGCCGGGTTTGTTGGGGCGGTTACCATATATATTCCTTCTTCAGAAATATTCTCTATAAATCCTACATAATTTTTATCTGCAAAAATAAGCTCAACTCTTAAATTGACAATTATTCTTTTAGAGCGTCTTCTGTCGTCCATAGAATAATCCCCCCTTTTTCTTTAATTAAATATAAGTCAACCAGGAACTGTAAGTTTTAGAGTTACCCTTTACTGTCTTGAAGAAAATGTCCTGTATTTTTTTGGTTACAGGCCCCGGCCTGCCATTGCCGATAACTCTGCTGTCCACTTCTCTTACAGGCGTTACTTCTGCCGCAGTGCCGGTTAAAAACGCCTCATTTGCAATGTAAAGCTCATCCCTCGTGATATTATCCTCTTTTACAGGGATTTTTTCTCTTTGTGCGATTTCAATTGCGCTGCTTCTTGTAATCCCCTCAAGGACTGCAGTAATCGGCGGGGTTTTTAAAACGCCGTTTCTTACGATAAATAGATTTTCACCGCTTCCTTCCACTACAAAGCCCTGCGTGTCAAGAAGCAAAGCCTCATTAAATCCGCAGGAGATTGCCTCTTTCTTTGCAAGGATGGAATTGACATAGTCACCGCAGGTTTTGCTTTTTGTCATGGTAATATTTACATGGTGTCTCGTAAAAGAGGAAATTTTCACTCTTATCCCGTTTTTAATGCCCTCTTCGCCAAGGTATGCACCCCAGGGCCAGACTGCTATTGCAACCTTTATCGGATTGTCTTTTGGATAAAGGCCCATTGCACCGTATCCGATGTAAATAATAGGACGTATGTAACATTCTTGAAGTTTGTTAATCTTTACTGATTCAATAATTGCCCTGATGATTTCCTCGCGTGAGAATTCAGGTTCAATCTGCATTATATGACAGGAGTTAAATAGCCTGTTCACGTGTTCTTTTAATCTGAATATAGCCGGACCTTTCTGTGTCTTGTAGCACCTTATGCCCTCAAAGACTCCCATGCCATAATGCAGTGCGTGGGTCAAAATGTGGACTTTTGCATCAGCCCAGTCAATAAACTTTCCGTCCATCCATATCTTTTTAGATTCTTTAATCACATTTCTCCTCTCAGGATTGAGTAAGTAATACTGTTTTACCTAAAAGACATTCTTCTTGTCAATAAATTTATTGTTCCTCTCCTGCCTCTCCCCATCCGTATTCGCCAATAAGCGGGACAAAGACGCAGTATGTTGACATTGAAGTGCTTATGCCCGAAGGTGTATTTTTTACCTGATAAAGTATCTGAGAGTATCTACTGCCGACAGGGATGACAAGCCTCCCGCCGATTTTTAACTGCCTTGCTAATGTCTCTGGTATCTCAGGGGCAGCGGCAGTAACGATGATTCCGTCAAAGGGAGCCTGCTCCGGTAATCCGAGCGTTCCGTCGCTTATTACTACACGGATATTAGCGTATCCAAGCTTTTTGAATAAATCCTCTGCCTTTAAGGCAAGGGGTTTAATCCTTTCTATAGTATAGACCTCAGAGGCAAGCCGTGAAAGTATTGCTGATTGATAGCCTGAACCGGTGCCTATTTCAAGCACCTTTTCATTTCCCTTAAGCTCAAGGAGTTCTGTCATTATTGCAACCATATAGGGCTGTGATATTGTCTGCCCTTCACCTATCGGCAGGGCGCAGTCATCATAAGCCCTCTCCCTCATATGTTCCCCGATAAATAAATGGCGCTCAACGTTTTCCATTGCTGTAAGGACACTCTTGTCTTTTATTCCCCTTGACTTAAGCTGCTGCTCAACCATTAATTTTCTTTCTAACTCAAAAGCCATAACTCATCAACCTGTTAACCCGTTCACTCATTTACCCCGTTAGAAATAATGCCCCGACGGGGTTTACCCTCTTCTACTCTTTTTAAAATTTCCCTTGCCGCGATTATTCCGGAGGCAGATGCCTGTATAAGCCCGCGGCTTACGCCTGCACCGTCACCTACAGCAAAGAGGTTTTCTATCTCGGTCTCAAGATTGCTGTTGAGCTTTAACTGTCTTGAATAAAATTTGACCTCAACGCCGTAAAGGAGTGTGTGGCGGCTCCATACTCCGGGGGCAATCTTATCCATTACCCTGAGCATCTCTAAGATATCTGAGATGTAACGGTACGGGAGGACAAAACTGAGGTCTCCGGGTGTTGCGTCTTTAAGCGTAGGCTTTACCTTGCCCCTTGCGATTCTTGAAGAAGTTGACCTTCTGCCGTCCTGTAAATCTCCGAGCCTCTGGACGATTACACCGTGGCCCAGAAGATTCGCAAGCCTTGCGATATATCTTCCGTAATAAATGGGCTCATCAAACGGCTCTGTGAACTGTGTGCTTACAAGGATGGCGAAATTCGTGTTGGCTGTTTTTTGATTTGAATAGCTGTGACCATTAACAGTCCATGCCCCTTTCAGGTATTCTTTTACAACTTCTCCGTAAGGGTTTACGCAAAAGGTCCTTACCCTATCATTAAATTTTTTTGAGTAGAAAACGAGTTTTGGCTCATAAGTAATTTTTGTAAGATGCTCCATAACAGGGGCAGGCAGTTCAACCCTGACGCCAATGTCCACAGGATTTTTAAGCAGGGACAACCCCATTGCTTTTGCCTGGTCCTCAAGCCAGAGCGAGCCCTCTCTTCCGGGTGCAAGGACCACATAATCCCCGTAATTTTCATTTCCGTCTTTTGTCTTAATACCTTTGACTTTCCTGTGCATGGTTAAGATTGATGTAACGTCTTTAGAGAAGGCAATTTCTACCTGAGAGTTAAGCTGGTTTTTTATTTTTTTGAGCAGTTCAGGGCATCTGTCAGTGCCGATATGCCTTATCCTGGAAGGTATAAGGGTAAGTCCGTGTTTTTCTGCGAGGTCCTTAATGGCATTAACCTTATCTGCGTCGCCTCCATACAGATTAGAAGGTGCTCCAAATTTCAAGTAAATGCCGTCTGTATAAGAAATAAGATTTTGCAGGGTGTTGTCATCTATATATCTTGAGAGAAATCCGCCAATATCTTTTGACAGGCTAAGTTTCCCGTCGCTGAATGCACCGGCGCCTCCCCAGCCGCTTAACAGCCCGCATGGATGGCATGCCTTGCATGAGACTTTTGTAGTCTTCAGCGGACAGGTTCTCTCTTCAATATCCCTGCCTTTTTCAATGAGCAGTATCTTGAGGTCTTTATTGAAGGATGTAAGTTCAAGGGCTGTAAATATCCCTGCAGGTCCGGCGCCGACAATGATTACATCATAGTGGTTCATTTATCAAAAGGGTTCGAGGATTCGAGTGGCCGAGGGGTCGAGTAAATAAAGTAAAAAATAATTCCATCACTTGAATCCTTGACCCCTTGAATCCTTGAATTTCATATCCTCCAGTTCTTCTTCAGGTATTTAATCGCATTATAGTTTGTCAGGTCAAGATGAACAGGGGTAATGGAGATGAAACCTTTATTAACGGCATCAAAATCAGTATCCTGTCCTTGTTCCCAGAGGGGTGCCCCGCCTCCTATCCAGTAATGTTTTCTGCCGCGCGGGTCTGACATCTCATGTACCGAGTTATCGTAAATTCTCTTCCCCTGTTTTGTGAGTTTGACCCCTTTAATTTTCTGAATACCCGGAATGTTAACATTTAAAAGGGTATCCTGAGGGAGTCCTTTTTTAAGTACAGTTTCAGCGAGTCTTTTTGCGAAACCAGCAGCCTTTTTAAAACCGGATGGTTTGACGGAATAATCTCCGTTGTCCTTAATATCCCTTACAAGTGATATGGCGATTGATGGAATGCCTAACAGTGTCCCTTCAATTGCAGCAGCAACCGTGCCTGAGTATGTTATGTCATCGCCGAGGTTGCCGCCTTTATTTATCCCTGAGACTATGAGAGCGGGTTTTTTATGGAGTATCTTGTTTACTCCGAGAATGACGCAGTCTGTGGGCGTGCCGTTTATCGCATAGATTTTGGCACCTGTTTTTTCAACCTTTAAGGGCCTGTGCAGTGTAAGTGCATGTGCAACTGCGCTTTGCTCCCTTTCAGGAGCAACTACATATACCTCGCCGAGGGAATCCATAGCCCTGTACAGTGCAGTTATACCTTCTGAATGTATGCCGTCGTCGTTAGTGACGAGGATAATAGACATGATGCTATTTTAACCTAAATAATAAATTTTAAACCACAGAAGGAACTGGGAACTGAGAACTTAAGTAGGTTTTTAGTTTTGAGTTAAGTATTTCAGGAGAATGGTCGGGGCGACCCGATTTGAACGGGCGACCACTCGCACCCCAAGCGAGTGCGCTACCAGGCTGCGCTACGCCCCGAATTGTGTAACTGGATAACTACAGGTTGACGTCATTCCCACAAAAGTGGGAATCCAGTTTTCAGTTGTTTTTTTACTATATTCTCTGGATTCCCGCCTGCGCGGGAATGACACCATCGGTTTGGCACCGTCAACATTTTTTGGACGCACATAGTATAATTTTTACTACTTCAACATCCTTAAAATTTCTTTAAGCCGCTTCTTAACCCTCTCTATGGTTTGCAAGGGAACTGCCGTATCTTTTTTTGGACTCTCTGCAAACCTTTTTTTGACCCCTGCAATAGTATATTTTTCCTGATATAAAAGATTTTTAACCTGAAGGACAAGGTCAACATTTTTTCTCGTATAAACCCGCTGGCCTGCCTTATTTTTAGTTGGTTTTAAAAACGGAAATTCTGATTCCCAGTATCGCAGGATATAGGGCTCAACCCCTGCTATCTCGCTTACCTCGCCGATTTTAAAAAAGAGCTTGTCGGGTATTGCCTTTTCGGATAAGGACTGCATTAATCATTACACCTGAGGGTTATTAACCCTTTGCTACAGCAGTTTTAAATTGTATGCTTGGTCTAAAGGTGACAACCCTTCTCGGAGTAATTTGAAGCTCAGTCCCTGTTTTTGGGTTCCTTCCCCTGCGGGCTCCTTTTTTCCTGACAAGGAAGGTTCCAAAGCCGGCTACTTTAATAGATTCCCCTTCTGAGAGTATTGCCTTCATAGTGTCAAAAAGGGTTTCTACCACATACATGGCATCTTTTTTA
>JACROO010000169.1 GCA_016214355.1 Nitrospirota bacterium
GAAGTCAGCCCACCCACCTAACCCTCCCCATCAAGGGGGGAGGGTTAGGGAGGGGGTGGAAGTCCCTGTTATTTATTTTGTCGGTGAGTGTGCGGGTCATCTTGAAGAGATTAAGACCTGCGGTGCTGATGTCATTGGCATTGACTGGAGAATCAATATTGATAATGCAATTAAACGCCTCGGCGGCAAGCTTTCTGTTCAGGGCAATCTTGATCCCTGTGCCTTGTTCCTTCCAAAAGACAGAATTGCAGAACGTGTGAGGGATATTTTAACAAGGGCGGCTTCTGCCCGCGGTCACATCTTTAACCTTGGGCATGGAGTTCTGCCCGAGACTCCTGCTGAAAGCGTAGTTGCACTGGTTGAGGCAGTGCACAAGTACGGGAAAAAGAAATAAGGAGGTCATGGTGTCTCTAAATGGGTTGTTTTGTATGTTATTCGCTATACTTTTATTTATCCCTGCCTGTTCCCGCACTGAAGAAGACCAGCCGCATCCCATTAAACAGGTACCTCAGATTGAAGAGATAAAGCCTGAGAAGCCGGCAAAGATAAAGCTCAAGCGTGATGCCAAGGCAGGTTATTCATGGGAAATAAGCGGGGATAATGTTGATGAGATTATAAAGGCTGACCAGAGGCTGAGAAAGACACTTAAATCTGAATAAAGCATACTTTTTTCACCCTGAATCAAGCCTGCCTGTCGCCTGCCTGTCGGCAGACAGGGCAGACAGATTCAGGGTCTCATAACGTATTGATTTTTATAGATGCTGAATCCCGAAGTGTCGGGACAGCATGACATTTTGTACTTTATATGCCTTTTTCAACAGGCTGTTTTATCTCAGTTCCATCCCCATTATGACTGCGTCTTCGTCAGGCATCTGATAATATTTTGCCCTTTTATATATGGTGCTAAAGCCAAATTTTCTATACAGTGTTATTGCAGGTGTGTTTGATTCCCTTACCTCAAGTGTTGCAATCTCTACGTCCGGGTATAATAGCCTCAGTTCCTGCAATGCATCCTGCAGAAGGGTACTTCCAATATCCTTCTGCCGGAATTCAGGCATAACAGCAAGATTCAAAACATGTGCCGTATCCAGTATAACCCTTAGGCATACGTAACCGATAATCTTTTTATTTATAACAGCGACCTTAAAGATTGACTGCCTGTTGCCTAATTCATATTTAAAAGAACCCAGCGACCACGGGGCAGTAAAACATTGATTCTCTACCGCATGAATCTGCGGCAAGTCGTCATAAGATGTATCCCTGATTATTATTTCTTCCATTGCTTGCAAAGCGGCTCCTGTCACAGACTCGACTCTGCGAGAATCTCAGCCTCAGATTTTCTTATATAAAAAGGTGTAAGGCTCACGGGGTCTGCGATTATGCCTTCATTTAATCTTTCAATTGCAAGCTCTCCCACAGTTGCAGCCGAAGGAATCATTCTTGATGCAGGAGCAAAGATGGCATTATGCTGTAACGTATCCGCAATAAGTCTTTTATAGATTATTGAACCTGCCCCCATAAATACAGTCGGCTCTTTAATCTCCGTTAAAAACCGGGCAGGCGTTATTGCTGTCTCAGGTGTTATTTTTTTGCAAACATCGTTCTCCCATTTATAACGCGCGGTATATACCTCATTTTTCCTTGCATCAAGCATCGGGCATACGGGATGCAAACAAAATGGCAGTGTCCTTGCAAATGCGTCAAGCGTAGGCACAGGCACAATTGGCTTGCCGGTTGAATAGCAAAAGCCCTTGGCAGTGCTGAGCCCGATTCTTAAGCCTGTAAATGAGCCGGGACCGATAGACACTGCAAATGCATCAATATCTTTTATGGAGATGCGCGAGGCATTTAAAAGCCTGTCAATCTCAAGCATAAGCCTCTCTGCATGGGCAATCTTTACGTTAACCCTCACCTCTCCGATAAGCCCCTCCGCATCGTCAACAATGGCAACGCCGCCTAACATCGTAGCTGTCTCTAAAGCAAGGATTCTCATGGATGTTAGTTTAACTTAAAAGATAAATAGAGTAAATGATCTTCCCCCGAAAAAGTGGACACATAGTTACGCTGCATTCTGTAGCCTTTCATATTCTGCAGGGCTTTTATAGCCCAGTGCAGAATGTCTTCTCGTACGGTTATAAAACACTTTATATACTCAAAAATACTCAGTATTGCCTCTTGCCTTGTCCTGTACCGCTCATCATAAATGAGTTCGGTCTTCAATGTGTGGAAAGCAGTATTAAGCCATCTAAATGATAAATGGAGAATTAAACCCTTAAAAGAATGGACACAAAAGTCTTGACACTACCTTAAAGTTTGACATCAATTACTTAACCATATATAATGCCAACAATTATAGAATAAGCTTAAAAATAAATGCACCTCCAGTGCGTAAAGGAGGCCGAGCCTAAGATGAGAATCAGGAAGTATTTGCGGGGTGCTGCCGTGTCACTGCTAATAGGTTCGCTTCTGTTCGGAACCATATCTTGCGGCACTATTCTGTATCCTGAGCGCAGAGGGCAGCCGGCAGGAAGGATTGATGTCGGGGTTGCTGTCTTGGACGGAATCGGACTCCTCTTTTTCCTTGTGCCGGGGGTTATTGCGTTTGCGGTTGATTTTGCGACCGGAGCCATCTACCTCCCATCGGGCAAGGGCAGCTCGCAGACACACACGGATGAGTTGGAACAGGCGGCGGCGTTCAACGTCAACGGAACGCAGATCACGCAACAGGTGATTGAATCCCTGATTGAGAAGAAGACGGGGCACAAGGTTAATCTGGGCGCTCAAGATGTGAGAGTCACCAGGGTTGACCCTCATGGCTCTGGGTTTTGGAGCCCAATCAACGAGGTTTTGACCCCCGCTCAACTCGCTGTGTTCGCGAACAAGAAATAAAAAGGGGTCATTCCATTGACAAATTATTTTGAATAATTCTAACATAGTGAACTTTTTATAAGACCCTGAAATAAATTCAGGGTGACAGACAGAGTGGATATAGATGCTTCAGGGAATAGAAGAGATAACACCAACTGCAAAAAAACTTAAGATCCAAATCCCCCCGGATGTTATTAACGAGGAGATTAACCGTGCGTATAATAAAATCAGGGCGTCTGCCAAGATGCCCGGGTTCAGGTCAGGCAAGGTGCCTCAGGCAATCCTTGAAAAGAAATTCGCCAAAGACGTTGAGACTCAGGTAATTGAGAAGATTATCCCTGAGTTTTTTGCAATGGCAGTCAAGGAAGCCCAGATAATGCCTGTTAACTACCCGAGCGTTGAGGAAAAGATTGAACTTGTGAAAGGCCAGCCGCTTTCTTTTTCAGTTATAGTGGAAGTAAAGCCTGAGATAAAAAGTCTTACTTACGAGGGCATTGAGTTAAAAGAAAAATCTTTCTCCGTAGAAGATAAAGAAGTTGAATCTACTTTTAAGGCGCTTCAGGAAAGCAGGGCTTTATTTCAGGTTTCTGAAGATGCAGTAAAAGAGGATGATATGGCGGTTATTGACTATGATGCCTTTGTTGACGGCAGCATGGTGAAAGAATTATCAGTGAAAGATTATCCGTTCCTAATTAACACCCGGCAGTTTACAGGGGAAGGCGAACGCGTAACAGCGATGAGGGAATTAAACAATGCCCTGCTTGGAAAAAATAAAGGAGATGCATTTGAGTTAAAGATAAATATAGAGGATACTCACCCCAATAAGGCTATTGCAGGGAAAGAGGTCATTTTAAAGGTCTCCGTAACAGAGGTTAAAAAGAAAGTCCTGCCGGCATTGGATGATGAGTTTGCAAAGGGTTTTGGCTGCAGTGATTTAGAAGAGCTTAAGAAAAAAGCTCGCGATGACTTGTATAAGAAAAAGAAAGATGCAATAACAATTGGATATAAAAAAGAATTACTGGATGCCCTGATTAGTTCCCACGGTTTTGATGTTCCCCCTTCTATGATTGACAGGGAGCTTGAGGCGCTTACCGTTAGTGCCAGAGAAAGTTTTTCCCAAAAAGGTGAGGCGACAGTGGAGTTTGATGAGTTAAAGCAAAAATTTGAGCCGATAGCACGGGATAATGTAAAAAGTGTTCTTATCCTTGAGGCTATCGGCAAAAAA
>JACROO010000187.1 GCA_016214355.1 Nitrospirota bacterium
CTTGAAATCCTTGATGGTCTTCAGAGAGATACTTCGCCTCCAATTGCTGTGCTTAATGCCGATGATGATTTTTTGATGCAGGGGGCAAAGGACTTTAAAGGAGAGATAATTACATTCTCAATTATAAAAGACTCCAATGTAAAAGCAGAAGATGTTGCTATAACAGACAGGGGGAGTAAATTTACATTGGTATTTAAAGATAATGTCAGGGCAGATGTTGCCCTCAATATCCACGGTATATTTAATGTATATAATGCCCTTGCGGCATCAGCCGTCTGTTTTTCTCTTGGTATTACAATTGATGAAATAAAAAAAGCACTTGAAGATTACAGCGGCTTTCCAATGAGATTTGAGGTTCTAAAGAGAAATAATATAACACTGATTAATGACTCTTACAATGCAAATCCGTCATCAATGGCAGAGGCACTGAAAGGATTTGCCTGCTTTAAAGAAAAGGGCAGGCTGGTTGCAGCACTCGGTGATATGAATGAGCTCGGCAGATTTTCTGAGGAGTCACACAGAGCAGTCGGCAGGATGGTCTCTGAGATGGGTATTGATGTATTTATTGCAGTCGGGGAAAAGATGAGCCTCGCTGCGGAAGAGATTCAGAGCCGTAAAAACGGGTCGCATCCGGTGATTTATAAATTCAGCGATTCAGCAGATGCACGACAGAAGGTTTCAGATATCATAAGACAGGGAGATACAGTGCTTGTAAAGGGTTCGCGGTCAATGGGCATGGAAAAAATTATCGCGAGGATAAAGGAGGCGGCAGGATAAAATGCTGGCTATTCTTTTTTATAATCTGCATGATTGGTTTTCACCGTTTAATATATTCCGCTATATTACCTTCAGGAGCGCAATGGCTGCGATTACTGCACTTTTGATAAGTTTTCTTCTTGCCCCGTGGGTAATAGAAAAATTAAAAAAATTCAGCCTTACCCAATACGTAAGAGATGACGGCCCCCAAACCCATGTCAACAAAGCAGGAACTCCGACAATGGGGGGAGTTTTAATCCTGGCTTCAATAATTCTAAGTATTCTGATGTGGGGAGATCTGACAAGTAAATATATCTGGATAATGATGCTTGCGACAATAGGTTTTGGTCTTATTGGTTTTACAGATGATTACCTTAAGTTCACAAGGCAGAATTCAAAAGGCCTCAGGGCATGGTATAAGTTCGGCGCGCAGATAATCCTTGCGCTGACAATTGGTCTCATACTCTATCATGACCCGAATGACCAGTATGCCTCAGTATTAAGTATCCCTTTTTTCAAAAAATGGCTGATAGATATGGGCTGGTTTTATATCCCGTTTTCTGTCTTTGTGATTGTCGGTTCTTCCAATGCAGTTAACCTTACCGATGGAATAGACGGACTTGCCACAGGACTTGTCGGCATTGCAACGCTGGCAAACGGGGTGCTGGTGTACATATCAGGACATTTAGGGTTTGCACAATATCTGCATGTCCTTTACCTTCCGGGAATAGGCGAGCTTACTGTTTTCTGCGGTGCTATGTTTGGCGCGGCGCTGGGCTTTCTCTGGTATAATAGTTATCCTGCGGAGATTTTTATGGGGGATGTAGGCTCTCTCGGTTTTGGCGGGGCGCTTGGCACGCTTGCAGTAATAACGAAACACGAAATAGTGCTTGCAGTTGTCGGCGGCATGTTTGTTATTGAAGCCCTTTCGGTGATACTTCAGGTGGCATCATATAAATTTACAGGCAGGCGTATCTTTAAAATGGCCCCTATACACCATCACTTTGAACTGAAAGGATGGCCTGAGCCGAAGGTCATAGTAAGATTCTGGATAGTAGGCATTATACTTGCACTTTTAAGCATTACGACATTAAAGGTGAGGTGAAAATGAAAAAGTTCCAAGTTCCAAGTTCCAAGTTCCAAGTTTTTATTTTTCTTTTTTTACTATTCACTATTTACTATTCACTGTTCACTGCTGTTTACGCTGACGACGTCCGTGCCCGCTCTGCTGTCGCTATGGAAGCACCTACCGGCAAGGTCCTTTTTGCAAAAAACCCTGATTTAAAACTACCTGCCGCAAGCACTATAAAAATAATGACTGCGATTATTATTACAGAGAATGCAGACATGAATGAGATTACAACCATAAGCAAAAGGGCCGCTAACCAGCAAAAATCAAGATTAAATCTGAGAAAAGGCGACAGGATAAAAATCAAAGACCTCCTATATGCTGCATTAATGGAGTCAGCTAATGATGCTGCTACAGCGCTTGCAGAGGCTATTACCGGGAGTGAGCGGGAGTTTACAAAGCTTATGAACCAGAAGGCATTTGAGATAGGAGCGACTAATACAAGATATATTAATGCAAACGGTCTTCCCGGAGCAGGGCAGTATACAACCGCTTATGACCTCGCAAAGATAATGCGGTATGCGATAAAAAACCCGGTTATAAGGGAGGTTTTGACAACTAAGGTTAAGGAGATAAGCACTGCAGGCGGAAAGCGGTTCTTTATAAGGAATAAAAACAGGCTTGTGTGGCAGGACGACGACTTTATAGGAGGCAAGACAGGTTTTACGAGGATGGCAAGACATTGCTTTGTAGGGGCGTCCCGTGAAGAAGATACCGAAATTATAATAGCCGTTCTCGGTTCACCTAACAGGTGGAGTCTCTGGTCTGTGTCTGAAAGGCTTTTTGAAAAGGGATATAAAATTTCAAACTTGCAGGAGGAGCCTGTTGTCTATATCACAAAGGGTTCAGATATTAAGAAAGCCGGCTCAAGAAAAATAATCGCCCAAAAAAGCAAGAAATATAAAATGCATTTAAGGAAAAACAAAGGGGCAAATATTGCACGGCAGGGAAAAAGCAGGAACATTCAGGGATAGGAATATCCTGATAGTTGGCTTAGCCAGGAGCGGAACTGGTGCGGCGAATCTTCTTGCTTTTCTTGGTGCAAAGGTGTGTGTGACGGATGCAAAGCCTTTTAATTCTCTGAAAGATTATATCGGGGAATTAGATCCTTACATAAAGGTTGCCGGCGGCGGACATCCTGCAAAGCTTTTTAATCAGGCTGACATAATAGTTGTAAGCCCGGGGGTGCCCCTTGGTATCACGCCTCTTCTGCATGCAAGGGAGAGGGGCATACCGGTAATCGGAGAACTTGAACTTGCCTATCAGGTAATAAAATCAGAGTTCAGCCCGCCCCGCCCCGAAGCGTCGGGACGAGGCCGGGGAGTTCAGAGTTCAGCAAATCCCCCCTTGCCCCCAAAGCAGGTTTTAAGACACTGCTTGGCGGCAATATTGGGAATGCGTTAACGGAGGGAATATTAAAAATACTTAAGGGTCAGGGGTCAGGGGTCAGGGGTCAACCTGCCCATTACCCATTACCCGTTACCCCTGATTTTATAGTTGCTGAGGTTTCAAGTTTTCAGTTGGAGTCAATAAAAAATTTCAGGCCTAAAATTGCAGTCCTGCTTAATATAACTCCTGACCATCTTGATAGATACCACACGATGGAAGAATATATTAATGCAAAGGCGCGGGTTTTTGAGAATCAGGGTGCCGTGGATTATTTAATCCTTAATGCTAATGACCCGGTGATAAAAAAAGTTGAAAGTGAAAAGTTAAAAGTGAAGAGTGAAAAACCTAAAACACTTTATTTTAGCCGTGAGAAGGCAGTAGAAGGTGTTTATTACAAAAATGGTATGATTTATTTTTATCTGCCGGAATTCAACATTTTGCCTTCAGCCTTCAGCCTTCAGCCTTCAACCTTCATGATTAAAGGGGTTCATAACATAGAAAACGCAATGGCGGCATCTGCAGCGGCATTGGTTTCAGGCTGTCCGGTTGATGCAGTCAGAGATGTGCTTAGAGATTTCCCGGGGCTTGAACACAGGCTTGAGTTTGTCTGTGAAATTGACGGAGTTGGTTTCTTTAATGATTCAAAAGGGAGCAATACAGGTGCTGTTATTAAATCTCTGGGGAGTTTTCAAAACATCGTCCTGATTATGGGAGGAAGGGATAAGGCAGGCGATTTTACGATTTTAAGGGATTTAATCAAAGAGAGGGTTAAAGCACTTATCCTGCTTGGAGAGGCAAAGGAAAAGATTGCCAGGGCACTGGAAGGATTAACTGAAATAGTTTTTGTCAATGACATTAATGAGGCTGTTGAGGTGTCTTTATCAAGGGCATCCGGGGGGGATGTTGTACTGCTTTCTCCGGGATGTGCAAGTTTTGATATGTTTGTGGATTTTGAGGACAGGGGCAGACAATTTAAAAAGGCAGTGCATGAAATTCAAAATTCAAAAATTAAAAATTGTGGAATTCCAAAAATTTAATTTTTTAATTTTAAAATTTCATTTTTTTGAGGTGATATAGTGATTGATAAAAAAACACATGGCATAGTTATTCCTGTGATGTTTCTTATTTGCATAGGGATTTTGATGGTATACAGTTCAACGTCATTGATGTCAACGGAAAAATACGACAGTGCCTTCCGTTATCTGTGGAGACATTTGTTTACGATTATAATCGGGTTTATAGTAATGTTTTCTCTGGCAGAGATGGATTATCATAAACTCAGGGTTTTCGTGATACCGCTGCTGGTATTTTCTGTCATTTTACTTATTCTGGTTTTTGTGCCTGGTGTTGGTGTTTCTGCTGGTGCAGGAAGCGGCGTGAAGAGGTGGATTAAATTATGGCCGTCTACTTTTCAGCCATCAGAACTCGTAAAGGTTTCAGTAGTCCTGTTCCTTGCGGATTATATGGATAAGAATGAATGGCGGATGAAGAATCCTAAATACGGGATCATAATCCCGTTCTGCGTTGTTGCTGTTTTTCAGGCTATTATATTACTTCAGCCTGATTTTGGTGCAGTGATGAGTCTGGCGATTCTGACAGTAATCCTTTTATTTCTCGGCGGAGTCAGGTGGAGGTATCTGTCAGCACTTGTACTTTTATCCGTGCCGGTTATTATAAAGCTTGTCTGGACCGTTCCGTACAGAAAGGACAGGCTGATTTTCTTTCTTCACCCCGATAAGGACGCGCTTGGCAAGGGATTTCAGCTTGTGCAGTCTTTTATCGCATTTGGAAGGGGAGGGATTAAGGGTGTGGGCATTGGGGCAAGCAAGCAAAAACTTTTTTACCTGCCTGAACTCCATACGGATTTTGTCTTTTCAATAATCGGCGAGGAGCTTGGTTTAATAGGCGTATCCGCTGTGCTCGCTCTTTTTATCTGGTTTTTCGTAAAAGGTATGAAGATAGCAGCGAAGACGGAGGATTCATTCGGTTATTACCTGGCTACAGGCCTGACAATGATGATAGTTACTCAGGGGCTTATTAATTTTGCTGTGTCAATAGGCTTAATGCCTACGAAGGGATTGCCCCTGCCTTTTATAAGCTACGGAGGTTCGGCGCTTTTTATAAATATGGCGGCTGTGGGGATATTAATAAATATCCAAAAAACGTTGAACGCTAAACAGTGGGTGGTGGACAGAGTCCACTACCCGCGGCGGACGGGTAATAGATGAAGATAGTGATAGCCGGAGGCGGCACAGGCGGGCATCTTTTCCCCGGGATTGCTGTTGCAAAGGAGGTTAAAAAAATACAGAAAGATGCAGAGGTCATATTTATAGGGACTGCCGAGCGGATAGAATCAAGGATAGTTCCCAGAGAAGGTTTTGATATCAGATTGATAAGGGCAGAGGGGATTGTAGGTAAAAATATATTCACGGCACTCTGGTCTGCTTTGAAGATACCCCTGTCATTAAAAGATTCCTATGCAATTCTTAAAGAGATTAAGCCTGACCTTGTTTTTGGAGTCGGAGGCTACTGTTCAGGGGCTGCGCTTTTAACCGCTTTTTTGACAGGCATACCTACAATAATACACGAGCAAAATTCTGTACCCGGTTTTGCAAACAAAGTGTTAGGCAAGTTTGTGGATGTGGTGGCAGTGACGTATCAGGAAAGCATGGATTACTTTGCAAAGGATAAGACATATCTTACGGGCAATCCTGTGAGGCAGGAGATTTTTGAAGGGGACAGGGAGAGGGGTTGGAAAGTTTTCAGCCTTGAGAAAGGGCTTTTTACCATATTTGTCTTCGGAGGCAGTTCAGGGGCGAGCAGTATTAACAAGGCTATAAGCGAGGCATTGGTATACCTTGACGGATTTAAGGATAAGATACAGTTCCTGCATCAGACAGGCGAGAGGGAGTTTAATGCCGTGAGGGAGTTCTACCGCATGAGGGGTTTTAAGGGTACTATTATCCCGTTTGCATACAATATGGCAGATGCGTACGCAGTTGCAGACCTTGTAATCTCCAGGGCAGGTGCGACCACACTGGCAGAACTGACTGCATGCGGAAAGGCTGCCATACTTATTCCCTATCCTTATGCAGCGGGCAACCATCAGGAAATTAATGCAAGAAAACTGTGGGACATGGGGGCTGCCCAGATGATTCCTGACAGGGAAGCCAATGGAAAGTCCCTTTCCGAGCTGGTGAAATATTTATTTGAGAATCCTGATGCAATAGGAGAAATGGAGAGGGTAAGCCGGACACTTGGGAGGACTGATGCTTCACAGAAGATTGTTGAGCTTGCAATGGGACTCATAAGAAATAAGAAAGGGAGAGATGTATAGAAAATTTGAAATAATACATTTTGTCGGCATTGGGGGGGTAGGGATGAGCGGTATTGCCGAAGTCCTTAAGAATCTTGGCTACGAGGTCAGGGGCTCTGATTTAAAAGAGACAGAGACCACAAAGAGGCTAAGGACATTGGGCATTGATGTAACCATAGGGCATAAGGCTGAGAATGTTTCAGGTGCTCATGTTGTAGTTGTTTCTTCTGCGGTTTCGCAGGATAATCCTGAAGCCCTCAGTGCAAAAAATCAGTCAATCCCTGTTATTCCGAGGGCTGAGATGCTCGCAGAAATCGCAAGGCTTAAACAAGGCGTCCTGATTGCAGGTGCGCATGGAAAGACTACAACGACATCCCTGATAGCAAGCGTTCTTGCTGCCGGAGGGCTTGACCCCACGGTCATAATCGGAGGCAAACTGAAAGGCATCGGAAGTAATGCGAGGCTTGGCGAGGGAGAATTTCTTGTTGCCGAGGCAGATGAGAGTGACGGCTCGTTCTTGAAGCTCTCTCCGACCATTGCGGTAGTGACAAATATTGACAGGGAGCACATGGATTTCTTTAAAAATATTGACGAAGTGAAAACTGCTTTTCTTGCCTTTATAAACAAAGTGCCGTTTTACGGCCTTTCTGTTCTCTGCATGGACAATGCATATATACGTGAAGTCATGCCGGAGGTTCAGCGCAGATATATCACCTACGGTATAAATGAAAAGGCAGACCTTGCGGCTAAGAATATAAAAACTGATGGCATGAAAATGCGGTTTGAGGCTGTCTTAAAAGGAGCGTCTTTCGGTATTTTTGAGGTTCCGCTTCCGGGACTTCACAGCGTCAGCAACAGTCTTGCTGCGATTGCAGTTGCGGAAGAACTGCAGCTTGATATGAATATTGTAAGGGATGCACTTAAGAATTTCAGCGGCGTTCAGAGGAGATTTGAATTTAAGGGTGAGACATCGGGGATAAAGGTATTTGATGATTACGGGCATCATCCTACCGAGATAATGGCAACTCTGAAGGCAGCAAAAGAGGCGATGCTGCAGAATTTCAAATTTCAAATTTCAAATTTCAAATCCCAAACTAAAAAGGGGAGGCTGATTGTCCTGTTTCAGCCTCACAGGTATTCAAGGACAAGGGATTTGCTCAGTGATTTTTTCGGGGCATTTGCAGATGCGGATAAGGTAATTCTCACGGACATTTACCCTGCAGGTGAAAGACCGATAAACGGGATAAACTCAGATGTCCTGCATAAAGGCATAAAAGCCGCAGGCAAGGATATTGAATATATTAAAGACAGGACTGACATTCTGGGTTATCTCAAAAGAGAAGTCACGGCTGGAGATGTGCTTATTACGCTTGGTGCAGGTGATGTATGGAAGGTGGGGGAGGAGTTCCTTAAACTCAAAAATAAAAATTAAAAAATCAAAATTAATGAGCGACAAAGAAATAAAAGAAATATTTGAAACAGGGCTTTTCATAGGCAGGATAAAATTTGATGAGCCCATGTCAGCACATACCTCCCTGAAAATCGGAGGCCCTGTTGAGATTATGATCTTCCCGGAGGATGTGGTGTCTTTGAAAAACGTCCTTGTTGTGGCAAAGATGCAGAAGATTCCTGTTTTTGTGCTTGGAGCCGGGACAAATCTTCTTGTAAGAGACAAAGGGCTGGAAGGTATTGCAATCTCATTAAAGGCATTCAAGAAGATTGAGGTAATTCAGGATGATACAGAAAAAAATGTAAGTCTTTTTGCAGAGGCCGGCGTGCTGCTTAAGAGCCTTATTAATTTTACAAAAGAAAGAGGATACTCGGGCATGGAAGCACTTTCAGGCATTCCCGGCATGCTGGGCGGCGCTGTTTACATGAATGCAGGCTCCTTTGGAACGGAGATTATGGATATGCTTTCCTCAATTGCAGTAATCAGTATGGACGGGATGATTACAATGTTAAACAGGGAAGAGATTAAATTTTCATACCGCAGTTCTAATCTTCCGGACGACTTGATAATCCTGAGCGCCAATGTTGCCCTAAGAAAAGATACCCCTGATAATGTGTCAAGGCGCGCAAGGGAATTTTTAAAGAAGAAAGTGCTTACACAGCCCCTCAAAGAACGCTCTGCAGGGTGTGTGTTTAAAAACCCTGCGCAAGACTCTGCCGGCAGGCTTATAGATGCGGCAGGATGCAAAGGGATGAGGCTTGGAGATGCAGAAGTAAGCATGCTTCATGCAAATTATTTCATTAACAGGGGCAGGGCTTCATCGAAAGATTTTATTGAGTTAATGGAGGCTGTAAAAATAAAGGTTAAAGAATACAGCGGCATAACACTTGAGCCTGAAATAAAGATAATCGGGAGAGAGAAATAAATGCAAATTTCAAATTTCAATAATGGCGGTACATTTTAATGACTAAAGGACTGGTTACTGCAAAAAGGATTGGCGTATTAATGGGAGGACTTTCCTCTGAAAGGGACATTTCAGTCAGAAGCGGTCTTGCGGTGTATCAGGCATTGCAGGAGCTTGGTTATAATTCGGTGCTGATAGATGTCGGGAAGGACATCGTTAATGTCCTCAAAAAAGAAAAGGTGAGGCTTGCCTTTCTTGCGCTTCACGGCGGGATGGGGGAGAACGGTGTTATGCAGGGGATGCTTGAGGTTTTGGGTATTGATTATACGGGCTCCGGCGTTCTGGCTTCTGCGCTTGCAATGGATAAAGAGGCGTCAAAGAAAATATTTATATATCATCAGCTGCCGGTAGCGCCGTTTAAAGTTGTTCAGAGTTCATCCCGAACAAGTCGGGACAGAGTTCAAAGTTCAAAAAAAATCTCCGAACTCCCTACGGGTCAGATTGACCAGATTCCGAACTCCGAACTAAAAATTGACTTTTCTCTGCCGTGGGTTGTAAAACCTGCTTCTGAAGGTTCAAGTGTTGGTATAAGTATAGTGAAGGATGAAGGAGGCCTTGCGGCTGCAACGGAAAAGGCAGCCCAGTTCGGAAGCCGTGTAATAGTTGAAAAATTCATAGAAGGCAAAGAGGTTCACATAGGAATACTCGGCAGCAGGGCACTTGGCGGAGTAGAGGTAATACCATCGCTTGAATTTTATAATTACGAAGCAAAGTACACATCAGGGTTGACAGAATATATAATTCCTCCACGGATTGACGGTGGTTTATATGAGAAGGCTAAGGATGTTGCGCTCAAGGCGCATATGTCGCTTGGCTGTTCAGGGGCTGCAAGGGTTGATTTAAAGATAGATGCGCAGGGAGTCCCTTATGTCCTTGAGGTAAATACACTGCCGGGCATGACAGGTACAAGCCTGCTTCCAAAGATAGCGCAGTCGGCAGGCATGACATTTAAAGACCTTATAGAGGAGATATTGAGGATTGCAGTTAAAGCGTCAAAAGAATAAGGGCAGTTTTGCCAATGGCCGCGGCAAGAGGGTAATGGTGTTTTTAAAACGGGTGCTCTTGGCGATGTCATTAATTGCCGTTGCTGCAATTATTGTATTAAGCATAAGGCTGGCAGATACCCTTTTCCCTCTGCAGAAAGTTATTGTCACAGGCAACAAAAATCTTGAAGAAGAAAGGATTAAGGATGTAATGGACACAGGGAATGAAAAGGGTCTTTTAAGGATTTCGCTTAAGGACGTTGACAGGAAACTAAAGACGCTGCCGTGGATTAAAAAGGCAGCATTAAGAAAGCAGTTCCCTGATGCCATAATGATTAATGTTGAAGAGTCAGTCCCAATGGCAATACTTGATTATAACGGCGGGCTGTTTATGATAGACGGCGGCGGCAGTATCTTAGAAGAGATTAAAGAAGAAAAGACGCCGTTTCTTCCTGTTATAAAAGGCATAGACTATGAAGGCAGTAATGCAGATG
>JACROO010000188.1 GCA_016214355.1 Nitrospirota bacterium
AGGAGGCTATCACTGGAAGATTTCGTAACTAACTATGGTTATCTTGCAATTTTCATTGGGACTTTTTTTGAAGGCGAATCTGTTCTTGTCGCCGGGGGAATCTTTGCCAAGACAGGGCATCTTGACGTACTCACAATAATTGCAACTGCTACCGTCGCCTCTTTTGGAGGTCATGCCGCAGCCTTTATTCTGGCTTTGAAGAAGAGAGAAAAATTTGTCAATTTTCTCACAAGCCATATCAAGGTTGACGTTTCTCGGCTTAATAGAATCATTGAAAAGTGGGGCACATGGGCAATTTTCATAACCCAGTATATATACGGCTTTAGAATCCTGAGCGCTGCTATCCTCGGCTTGACTACAATGGGCGCAAAAAAATATTTCCCGCTTCAGTTCCTAAGCTGTCTCATATGGGCAGTCCTTATGACATACACAGGCTATTTCTTTGGATATGCGTTTCAAATATTCGTCGGCGACATTAAAAAATACGCTCCCCACATAGCCATTTTAATCATAATGCTCGGATTTCTGCTCTGGCTCAAAAGGGCAGCACTGAGGAAAAAGAAAACCAGTTAAGACCTTCTGCGTCTTTCTAATGCCACCATCAGCAGTGAGATTGCAGCAGGCGTCACACCGGGAATCCTGCCCGCCTGCCCGAGGCTGAGGGGCTTGACTTCCTCAAGTTTCTCTACTATTTCCTTTGAAATGCCGGATATGCCCTTATATATAAAATCTGACGGTATTTTTTTGCCTTCAATTTTTTTAAATTTCTCTGCCGATTCTGCCTGACGCCGGATGTAACCCTGATATTTTGTCTGGATTTCAACCTGATTTATAACATCCGCAGACATTCCGTTATTGGACGGTGAAATTACTGCTATGTCTGCATATTTAACTTCCGGGCGTTTAAGTAATTGATATAGGGTTGTATCTTCCTTTATAGGTGAACCTCCAAGTTTTATCAAAACAGGATTTACGGCATCAGGCTTAAAGCGCGCTGACTTAATCCTTTTAATCTCTGTCTCCACCGCGGACTTTTTATGCAGGAACCGATTAAATTGCCCTTTATTGATAAGCCCAAGCCTGTAGCCTTTTTCCATAAGGCGCAAATCAGCATTATCCTGCCTAAGCAGCAGTCTGTATTCAGCCCTTGATGTGAACATCCTGTACGGTTCTCTCGTCCCTTTTGTTACAAGATCATCAATCAGAACCCCGATATACGCCTCATGCCTTCCAAGTATAAAAGGCTCTTTATCTTTAATTTTCATTGCTGCATTTATCCCTGCGATTAATCCCTGCGCAGCAGCCTCTTCATAGCCGGAGGTGCCGTTAATCTGTCCTGCAAGAAAAAGCCCGTGTATTAGTTTTGTTTCAAGTGTTGGGTTAAGCTGAGTCGGGTAAACAAAGTCGTATTCAATCGCATAGCCGAATTTTTTTATCTCGGCATTTTCAAGCCCCTTAATGCTTCTTACGAGTCTGACCTGAACTTCACGCGGAAGGCTTGTGGATATGCCGTTTGCATAATATTCATCAGTGTCAATACCCTCAGGCTCAAGGAATATCTGGTGTCTCGGCTTATCCTTGAACTTTGCTGCCTTGTCTTCTATTGAAGGGCAGTACCTCGGCCCAATGCCTTTTATTATGCCGCTGTAAAGAGGGGAGTGTTTAAGGTTTTCAAGGATTATTTTATGAGTGTGTTCATTTGTGTATGTAATGAAGCACGGCAGCTGGGGGTTCGTAATCTCACGCGTAAACAGAGACATCGGAGTCAGCGGAATGTCGCTCTCCTGAATACCCATAAGAGAAAAATCAATGCCCTTTGCAGCCAGCCTCGGCGGCGTTCCTGTCTTAAGCCTTCCGAGCTTAAAGCCAAGACCGGCAAGGTTTTGAGAAAGCTCCACCGAGGGCGGCTCGCCTGCCCTGCCTGCCGGAAAATTCTCCAGTCCGATATGGATTAAACCGTTCAAAAACGTGCCGGTAGCAACTATTAAAGCCCTGCATTTATAAATTCCCTCAGTGGTCCCAACGCCGCAGATACTGCCGTCTTTAATCAGGATTCTACTTATTGTCTCCTGTGTTATATCAAGATTGTCCTGCGACTCAAGGACTTCCCTCATATATTTTCTGTAAAGGGCACGGTCAGCCTGAACCCTCGTTGCCCAGACAGCAGGGCCTTTGCTTTTATTAAGAATTTTAAATTGTATCCCCGCCCTGTCCGTAACCTTTGCCATTTCACCGCCGAGGGCATCTATCTCCTTTACAAGATGGCTTTTGGCAAGCCCTCCGACAGCGGGGTTGCATGACATCTGCCCTATATTATCAGGGTTCATTGTGAACACTGCTACGTTAAAGCCCATCCTCGCTGATGCAAGAGCAGCCTCGCATCCTGCATGACCTGCGCCGATGACTATGATGTCGTAATCACGGTTCATGTTCATATAGTAAGTGAAAACGCATGTGTTGTTCAAATACAATACGCAGAACTGAAAACTCTTAGACACTTGACTGACTTGACAATTTATGTAACATATGTTATCATTGCAACATGAGTAACAAAAATAATTTCAAGGCACGCTGGCTCCTGTTTTTTTACAGCGTTCCTTCAAAGCCCGTCAACAACAGGATAAAGATTTGGAGAAGGCTTGTAAAAGCCGGCGCCGTACAGCTTAAGGGGGCCGTTTACATACTTCCTTACAGCGACGAGCATTACGAATTTCTTCAATGGCTTGTATCAGAAGTTACGTCCCTGAAAGGCGATGCCTCATTCCTTATAGCCGGAAAAGTGGAAACGATGACAGATAGGGAGGTTATTGATCTTTTTGACCAGCAAAGGGAGGCGGACTGCAGGAATATTCAGAGGGAACTTGAAGGACTTGAGAGAAGGGTCAACAGCATTAAAAAGGGGGCAGGAGCACAGAACATTAAAAAGCTATCAGAACAATTCAATAAACAGCTAAGGGCATTTGAAGAGATAAAGAAAATTGACTTCTTTTCATCAAAAGCAGGAAATGATTTGAAAAAGAGGATAAAGAGCATAGAAGGTGAAATTAAAATTGTATCCGGATTTGCTATTCAGGAGAAAAAGGTCATGATAATTCCAAAGCGTATTGAAGATTATCAGGGCAAAACCTGGGTCACCAGAAAAAAGCCATTTGTGGACAGGATGGCATCAGCATGGCTGATTAAAAGGTTTATAGATAAGAATGCTGTTTTTCGCTTTATTGACGAGCGCGAAATGGGAGATATGGATAAAAACTGTGTGACTTTTGATGTAAGAGGAGGAGAGATTACCCACATGGGGAATTTATGCACCTTTGAAGTATTTGCAACATCTTTTGAAATAAAAAATAAAGCTGTAAAGAAGATCTCTGAACTGGTTCATGAGCTTGATATGAAAGATGACAGATACAAATCCCCGGAAGCAAAAGGCATTGAAGATATTCTGCTCGGCATAAGAAAGACAGCAAAAAATGATTCTGAAGCACTTGAGAAAGGGATGTATGTTTTTGAGATGCTGTATTTGTCAAAAATTTAATTTAAAAAGGAGGACATTTTTATGCCGCCTGTAAACGAACATATAAAGACAAGCATTGAGCGGACGGGAAAGGAGTACCGCAGTGTTCATGAATGGATTGACGGAGATTCTGAAAGGAAAGCCGAACGACATGACATTACAAAGATTTATGAGAATGGAAAAATGATTGAAGAAAAATACGGGAAGGAGGCTCTTCAGGAGTATATTCAGCATATACATGATGATGTAAAGGCAAAGTTTGAGCACATTCAGCATGATTTAGCAAAAACAGTCGCAGATACAT